>DATCJM010000274.1:0-9750 GCA_036562805.1 Sphingomicrobium sp. | reverse complement strand
ATGATCGAACGCGCATCGCCGGGATGCTCTTCGAGCCATTCGCTCATCTTGTCGCTCATCAGGCTTTCGAGCGGCTGGCGAACCTCCGAGCTCACCAATTTGTCCTTGGTCTGGCTGCTGAACTTGGGATCGGGGAGCTTGACGGAGACGATCGCGGTCAGGCCCTCGCGCATGTCTTCGCCGGTCAGCGTGACCTTCTCGCGCTTCAGCATGCCCGATTTCTCGGCGTAATTGTTGATCGTCCGGGTCAGCGCCGCTCGGAAAGCCGCCATGTGGGTGCCGCCGTCGCGCTGGGGGATGTTGTTCGTGAACGGCAGGACATTCTCGTAATAGCTGTCGTTCCATTCGAGCGCGACGTCGATGCCGATCCCGTCGCGCACCGCGGAAATGGCGATCGGTTCGGGAAAAAGCGCGGTCTTGGCGCGGTCGAGATATTTGACGAACGCGGCGATACCGCCTTCGTAATAAAGCTCATGCTCGACGCGTTCTTCATGCCGCGCGTCGGCGAGGATCAGCCGGACGCCGGAGTTGAGGAAGGCGAGCTCGCGGTAGCGATGTTCGAGCTGCTCGAAGTCGAACTCAGTGATCTTGAACGTGTCGGGGCTCGGCAGGAAGGTCACTCGCGTGCCCTTCTTCCCCTCGGGCGCAGTGCCGACCGCCTTCAGCGGCGCCTCCGCCTCGCCGTGGCGAAAGCGCATGAAATGCTCCTCGCCGTCGCGCCAGATGGTGAGATCGAGCCATTCGCTGAGCGCGTTGACGACGCTGACGCCGACGCCGTGGAGGCCGCCGGAGACCTTGTAGGCATTGTCGTCGGACGTGTTCTCGAACTTACCGCCGGCGTGCAGCTGGGTCATGATGACCTCGGCCGCCGACACGCCCTCCTCGGGGTGAATGCCGGTCGGGATGCCGCGGCCGTTGTCCTCGACCGTGACAGAGCCGTCGGGGTTAAGCTGGATCAGGATCCGGTCGCAATGGCCGGCGAGCGCTTCGTCGATCGCATTGTCCGAGACCTCGAATACCATGTGGTGAAGGCCCGAGCCATCATCGGTGTCGCCAATGTACATGCCGGGCCGCTTGCGTACCGCGTCGAGGCCCTTGAGGACCTTGATGCTCTCCGCGTCATAAGAATTGCCGTTGGCGGAGCCGTTGCTGTCGGGGGTAATTGCCATAGTCCAGATATAGGGATTTTCGGGCGGAAGTCACGCGCGTGCGCGCGCGTGCACGCGTGAGTCGCGGGTTCGAAAGTTCACAAAGTTGACAGTCCTACGCGCGCGTACGCGTGCGCGCGTGGACCGTTCGTTTGTGCGCTTCGGAGCATGCGGATGAGGCCGGAGGAACATTCCCTCCGGCCTCGCACAGTCATGCTGCTGTAGGACAGCGAAATCAGCCGGCGCGGCGGGTGCCGCCTGGACGATGCGGACGGCCGTGGAAGTTGCGCTTGGGCTGGCCGCCCGCTGGGCGGGGCGGAAAGCGCTGTTCGGACGGAGCCTCGCGATGGGCTTCCGGCCGATATGACGACCGGCCATTGCGGCTGCCTTCGGCCCGCTGCGGCGAATGTTCGTCGCGGCGCTGCCCGTTTCGGTCCTGCGCCCCAGAGCGATGAGCGGCATGCCCGTCCGCCCGCTGGGGGTGACGCTGCTGGCCGTTATTGCGGCTGCGGCGCTGCTGCCCGTCGTGGCGACGGTCGGCCTTGGTATGCGAGCGCTCGCTGCGTTGAGGCTGAGCCTTGGGTGGGGGCTTGAGGCGCTTGAACGCTTCCGCCGCGGCCATGAAGCCTTCGGGCAGCGGCGCAACCGCGATCTTCTGGCGCGTGGTGCGCTCGATGTCGCGAAGGTTGCCGCGCTCCTCGGGGCTGCAGAAGGCAATGGCGATGCCGCCGGCGCCGGCGCGCGCGGTGCGGCCGATGCGATGGACATATTGCTCCGGCACATCCGGCAGGTCGAAATTGACGACGTGGCTGACGCCCGGGATGTCGATCCCGCGCGCGGCGATGTCGGTCGCGATCAGCACCGGAACCTGGCCCGATTTGAAGGCGACGATGGCGCGCTCGCGCTGCGCCTGCGACTTGTTGCCGTGGATGGCAGCGGCGGCGACGCCGGCAGCTTCCAGCTGGCGAACGATCTTGTCCGCGCCGTGCTTGGTGCGGCTGAAGACCAGTGCGCGCTCGACGTCGGTGTCTTGAAGGAAGAGGGTGAGGAGCGCCGTTTTTTCGGCCTGGTTGACCATTGTGACGCTCTGCTCGATCCGCTCGACCGTCGTCGCGGCGGGCGTGACAGAAACCTCGGCGGGATTGGTGAGATATTTGTCGGCGAGCTCCTTGATCGCCCTCGGCATGGTCGCCGAGAAGAAGAGCGTCTGCCGCTTCGGCGGAACGAGCGCGACGATCCGCTTGAGTGCGTGAATGAAGCCGAGGTCGAGCATCTGGTCGGCTTCATCGAGCACGAGGATTTCGAGCTCCCGAAGGCTGAGCGCACGCTGGTCGATGAGGTCGAGGAGGCGGCCGGGAGTCGCCACGAGCACGTCGAGGCCGCGCGCGACGGTGCGCACGCTCTTGTGATTGGGGACGCCGCCGAAGATGACACCGACGGACAGGCGCATGAAACGGCCGTAAGCCTCGGCGCTCGCGGCGATCTGCGAGGCGAGCTCGCGCGTCGGCGCAAGGACAAGCATCCGGATTTGGCCCGGCTTCGGAATCTGGCGGTCAGCGGCGAGGCGGTCGAGCGACGGCAGCATGAAGGCCGCGGTCTTGCCGGTGCCGGTCTGCGCGATTCCGAGGAGGTCGCGACCGGTGAGAACCGTCGGGATCGCCTGCCGCTGGATCGGCGTCGCTTCGGCGTAATTCTTGGCCTTGAGCGCGTCGAGAAGGGGCTTCGAGAGCCCGAGAGACATGAATGACATTGATTATATTCCAATATTGAGCGCGCGGCAGGCGCGTTCGTGCGCGTGCCGCGAGCGGGGTCGAAAAGCGCCCCGCGTGAATAGGAGAGCATGAAAACCGAGGCGCGGGCCGGTCTTCGAGACCGTTCACGCCGCTTAGGATAAGCGCCTCGTGCTGCGGTGCAACATAGGGGCTAATTCTTAAAAGTCCACCTACGCTGCCGAGACTGTCCCGGGCGTGACGTGAAAGCGGCTCGCGGCGCCTATGCCGTCGAACAGGGCCGCCTCCGTTGCGGTCATCCACACCTGGCCGCGGCCTTCGAGCCGGGCGAAGAGGGCGGCGCGGCGCTTCGGGTCGAGGTGCGCGGCCACTTCGTCGAGCAGCAGAAGCGGCGGCTCGCCGCGCCGTTCGGCGACGAGCTCGGCGTGCGCGAGGACAAGACCGAGCAGCAGCGCCTTCTGCTCGCCGGTCGAAGAGCTCGCCGCCGGCATTTGCTTCGCGCGATGCGTCACGGCGAGGTCCTGCCGGTGCGGTCCTTCTGTGGTGCGCCCCGCGGCCGCGTCACGCTGACGATTGGCCGCCAGGAGCGGCTTGAGGTCGCCACCGGCCCAGCCGTCCAGAGCGATCGTCGCACGCGCAAATTCATCGTCAGGCACTCGTGCGAGCCGCTCGTCGAGCGCGATGACCGTGCGCGTGCGCGCGTCGGAAATCGCGGCACCATGTTCCGCCATCGCCGCCTCCAGCGACGCAAGCCACGCATCGTCCCATCGCTCGTCGGCAAGAAGCTTGTTGCGCGCGCGCATCGCGGCTTCGTAGCGGGACGCGTGGTGCGCGTGTGCAGGCTCGAGGGCGAGCACCAGGCGGTCGAGGAAGCGGCGGCGGTCGCCTGCGCTCCCGGTGAAGAGGCGATCCATCGCGGGGGTGAGCCACAGCACGGAAACCCATTCGGACAGGCTGTTGACGGAGGCGGGAGCGCCGTTGATGCGCACCTGCCGCCGCTCCGGCGCGGTTGCGACGGTGCCCGTCCCGATGTCGCACGCACCGAGCTTCGCTGCCACCGCCCATCCCCCGCTGCCGTCTTTCCGCGCCATGTCGGAGAGCGAAGCGCCGCGCAGCCCCCTGCCGGGCGCCAGCATCGACACCGCCTCGAGCAGGTTCGTCTTCCCCGCGCCATTCTCGCCGAACAGCAGCACGAATCCGCCGCCGGGATCGAGCGTGGCGGCCGCGTATGAGCGGAAATCGGTCAGGGTCAGGCGCGAAACTGCCGGCATTCACGCCGGACTAGCATGTCGGCAGCGGGGTTAAACCCGCATCGGCATTAGTACGTAAAGCGCGTTCGACTTGTCGTTCTCGCGCAGCAGCGTCGGCGCCGCGGCGTCGGCGAGGTGGACCTCGACCGTGTCGCCGTCGATCTCGCTCAGGATGTCGAGCAGGTAGCGTGCGTTGAAGCCGATCTCGAGCCCGTCCGCGGCATAGTCTGCCGGCACTTCCTCGGTCGCCACGCCATTCTCGGGGCTCGTCACCGACAAAGTCACCTTGTCGCGATCGACGCTCATCTTCACGGCGCGAGTCTTCTCGCTGGCGATGGTGGAAACACGGTCGACGCCGGCCGAGAAGCTTTTCGGATCGAGCTTCAACAGCTTGTCGTTCGCGGTCGGGATCACCCGATTATAGTCGGGGAAGGTGCCGTCGATCAGTTTGCTGGTCAGGATCGCGTTCCCGAGGCCGAAGCGGATCTTGGTTGGCGAAAGCGAGATTTCCACCGTGCCCTCGACCTCCTCGAGCAACCGGTAGAGCTCCTGCACCGCTTTGCGCGGCACGATCACGTCAGGCATGCCGTCGGCGCCGTCCGGACGGGCGACGGTGACACGCGCGAGCCGATGGCCGTCGGTCGCTGCGGCACGCATCTGGTCGTCGACCACGTGGAAGAAGATGCCCATCAAATAGTAACGGGTTTCCTCGCTTGAGATGGCGAAGCGCGTCTTCTCGATGATCTCGCGCAGCGTCCCCGCCGGAAGCTCGAACCGGGTCGGCAGATCCCCCTCGGCGATCACCGGGAAATCGTCGCGCGGGAGCGTGGAAAGATTGAACCGTGAGCGTCCGGCGATGACCTGCATCTTGCCTTCGGCGGCGGTCAGCTCGACCTGGCTGCCCTCGGGCAGCTTGCGAACGATTTCGAAGAAGGTGTGGGCGGAAACGGTGGTGGCGCCCGGCTGTGAGACGTTGGCCGGAATGGTTTCGTCGACCTGCAGGTCGAGGTCGGTCGCCATCAGCCGAAGCGAGCCGTCCTCACGCGCTTCCATCAGCACGTTCGAGAGAATGGGAATAGTGTTGCGCCGCTCCACGACCGACTGGACGTGGCCGAGGCTCTTCAGAAGGACCGCCCGTTCAATCGTCGCTTTCATCGCTTGTAAGCCCCATCGTCCGCACGCGTAACGCCCCGGTTATAGCGAGCCGTTTGGCGCGCGGAAGTGGGGATGATGCGAGGGTCTTACTTGCCGGCCTTCTGCCCGACAGCCGGAGCGTTCGTGGCTGCCTGCTTGGCGGGCATCAGCACGCTGTCGACGGTGTGGACGACGCCGTTCGTGAACTGCTGGTCGCCGCCTGTAATCGTCGCCTTGTGGCCGGCGCTATCGGTGATCACGGTGTTGCCGCCTTCCTTCGTCGCGGTCAGCGTCCCGCCGCTCATGGTCGCCAGCGGAGCCTTGCCCTTGCCGGCGTCGATCGCCTTGTCGATGTCGGCGACGAGGACGGTGCCCGGAAGGATCATGTTGGTGATGATGCCGGTCAGCTGCGCGCGATTGGCCGGCGACGCGTCGAACGTTCCTGCAGGAGCTGCCGCAATCGCCTGATCGGACGGTACGAAGACGGTGTACGGTCCAGGGCCGGCAAGCGTCTGGTCGAGGCCGGCGACCTTCGCTGCGGCCATGAACTTGCTGTTCTGGTCGAGGCCGGAAGCGATTGTCTTGTTGCCGGCCGCCTTCTGCGCCTTGGGCGTCTGGGCTGCCGGTTCGCTGTTGTTCCCGCTGCCGTTCTGCTTGTTGCACGCGGTGAGCGCGAGCAGTGCCGCCGCAGCGGTGGTGAGCGCGAGTGCACGAGACTTCATGCGCCTGGTCTCCTCTTTTTGTTTTGCGAACGAAATGGCCCCGCGCGGATAGAGTTCCATCGCGGGGCCATTCGTCAGGTCATCATGAACAACTTTTCAGCGTCGTTCAGGTCAGCAGCGAGGCGACGATCGCCGTCACCAGCTGCGTGGTCGGGTTCACCTGGTAGATGTAGCCGTTGTTGTAACGGTACCAGGCGTCCGGCGTGTCGTAATATGTGCTGCGATACGCAAGCGGCACGTTGTACATTCCATAGCCGGCCGGAAGCGACTGCCCGATCGTGAAGCCCGGCGACATCAACGCGGCCACCGAGGTGATCAGGCTGGTCGACGGATCGTATTGGTAGATCGCGCCCGGCGCATACCAATAGGAAGCGTCGGCGGTCGGGTAGTACATATCCCGGTACTGCATCGGCACGTTGTAGTAATTGTATGCCGACGGAAGCATCTGCCCGACGCCATAGCCACCGGCGTACATCGGGATGACATTCTGGACCATGCCGGTGAAGCAATCGACCTGGTAGATCACGCCGTTCGCATAACGGTTGCACAGATTGTCGTACCCGTAGCCATAGCCGGGGCCGTAGCTCGAGGGGTAGAAGCTGTTCAGCCCGTAATAGTTGGGCACGTAGCTGCTCATATAGGCTGAAGGCAGCGTCGTGCCGGGCAGGAAGCCGCCCGCAAGGAGCGGAATCAGCGCGTCGATCAGGCTGGTGCTACGGTCGACCTGGTAAAGGTACCCGCCGCCGTACTGATAATAATAGTTCGGCGTCGTCGGGTAGAGGTAGCCGAGCGAAGCAGGGAGCACCGCGAGCGGCACGACGTTGCTGACGGTCGACAGCGGCTGTCCGACGAACTGAACCGCCTGCACCGGCCCGACGATCTGCGTGCGCGGCGCAAGCATCTGGATCCGGCTTTGGCGGAACACCTGCGGATCGGCGGCGCTGAGCGCCATCATCTGCTGCTGGCGAACGAGCGGCAGGTTCCGGATCTGCTGCTGCCGGGCAATACCCGGAGGCGTGCAGCCCTTGCCGGCGAGACCCGGCGGGCACCCGCCGACGCCGAAGCCGACGCCGTTATTCCCGGCCACGCGCTCATTGATCCGGTTCGCGCGAAGCTGCTGGCGCTCGGCGATCTGCGCCTGCACCTGCTGCTGACGATTGGCGCGAAGCTGCTGCTGCTGCGCCATGCGCGCCTGAACCTGCTGCTGCCTGTTCGCGCGCAACTGCTGCTGTTGAGCCATTCGGGTCTGGGCTTGCTGGCGGTTGGCCTGCATCTGCTGCCGCTGCGCCATTCGCGTCTGGGCCTGCTGGCGGTTCGCCTGCATCTGCTGACGCTGTGCCATGCGCTGCTGCGCCTGCTGGCGATTGGCCTGCATCTGCTGGCGCTGCGCCATGCGGTTTTGCGCCTGCTGGCGGTTCGCGCGGACCTGCTGACGTTCAGCCATGCGGGCCTGCGCCTGCTCACGGTTGGCGCGAACCTGCTGACGGTCGGCAACCCGCGCCTGCGCCTGCTGGACTCGCTCCTGCCGCATCTGCTGGCGCTGGGCCTGCATCTGCACGCGTTCAGCGCGCTGCGGACGCTCGATGGCAGCAAACTGCCGCTGGCGCTCGACCCGCGGGGCTGCGAACGCCTGACGTTCCTGTCGAGGTGCGAAAGCGCCTCGCATGGCCGCGGCTCGTCCGCCACCGCCGCCGCCCTGTCGCTGGGCCTGCTGCTGTCGCTCCTGATTGCCGTGGCCACCAGGTCCGGCGGTCGCCGGTACCGCGATCGCCAAAGCGGCGACACCTGCGGCCAAAAATACCCTGGTCATCACAATATCTCCTTCCGAACGGCAAAACGGTCGGTCCGCTCCACCGTTCCAACGCTTAAACGGATGGGACCTGCACTTTAGCGCAGTAGGGTGAACCGCAAATTGCTTGTTCGTTCAGATACTTACGTTAACGCTCGGCACTGACCCAGGATGCCCTCAACGGGCCGACCGCAAAGGCCATCAGAATCGCCGCAAGCAAATAGAAGGCGAGACAAAGGACAGCCGCGTCACGCAGCGCGGCGGTCCCATAGGTGCCGCTCAAGGCGTCTGAAAGCCGGCCCATCAGCCACGGGCCGACGCCGAGTCCGATGAGATTGTTGATCAGCAGGAAGCTCGCCGAGGCGGTGGCGCGCATCCGCGGCTCGACGAGGTGCTGGACCGCGGCAACGACGGGCCCCAGCCACAGGATGTTCATCGCATTGCCGATGAGGAGGAGCGGCCAGGCGATCCACAGGTTGGGCGCGAACAGGCCCAGGCCCCAGGCGGGGACGGAAATGAGCCAGGCAATTGCCGGCAACTTCGCGTACCAGCCCCGGTCGGCGTCCCCGAGCCTGTCAGCGAGCCACCCGCCGCCGAACACGCCGGCGCATCCGCCGATCACCAGAAGCGATGCGAGGAAATTGCCGGTCGACACGAGGTCCAGACCGAAGCTCAGCATGATCACCTTTGGAGTCCACAGGGCGAGGCCGTAGCCGCACAGCGAACTGGAGCCCGAGGCGAAGGCCAGGAGCCAGAATGCCGGCTTGCGGGCAATGATCGGGAAGACGCGCGATAGCGGCGCCTGGTCCGGCTGCGGCGAGCGCGGCACGTCCCGCACGATCAAGCGCAGCGCGGGCGCCAGGATCAAACCCCCGATTCCCATGATCCCAAAGGCAGCGCGCCAGCCGAACCAATGCGCGAGATGAGCGCCGACGAAGGATCCCGCGCCGAGGCCAATCGGAACGCCGAGCGAGAAGATCGCAAGCGCGCGCCCGCGGCGGCTTTCGGGGAAATAGTCGGTGATCAACGCATAGGATGGAGCCACTCCGCCGGCTTCGCCCACGCCGACGCCGAGACGCGAAAGGAACAGGCTCCCGAAGCCGACGGCCGCCCCGCACAGCGCGGTGAAGGCGCTCCAGACGGCGAGCGATGCGGCGATCACGGCGCTTCTGCTCGTCCGGTCGGCGAGATAAGCGAGCGGGATTCCGAGCGCGGAATAAAGGAGCGCGAATGCGGTGCCGCCAATCAGGCCGAACTCGCCGTTCGACAAATGCAGATCGTCCTGGATCGGCTGCGCGAGAATGCCGAGGATCTGCCGGTCGAGAAAGTTGAAGATGTAGGCGAGGAGCAGGAGCGCAAGCACCAGGGCACTACCCGCCGGTCGGCGTGGCGGGTTCATGAAAAAGCCGCCAACTGCGTCAGCAGGCGATCGACGTCGTCGGGATCCTGGTAGATTCCAAAGCCGATCCGGAGCACGTCGCCGCGCACGTCGGTGATGCAGTTGCGTTGGTTGAGTTCCTCGTACCAGCGTTGCGCGTCGCTGCTGCGGAAGGCGAGGAAGCGGGCATGACGCTCGTCGTCGAGCGGGTTGAGCAGTTCGGCCCGCGCAAGCGCTGTGTGTCCAAGCGATGCGAGGAGTTGCTCCTGCAGGGCGTGGACGTGCGCCGAGATCCGCTCGGTGGTCAGCCCGTTCGTTTCGAGCATCCGCTGGACTGCATTGAAACGGTAGAGTGCCGACGGGTCGAAAGTCGCGCCGAGGAATCGCCGTCCGTCGGCGGCATAGCCGACGCTGCCCGGCGGCAGGGTCAAATCCTCGAACTCGGCGAACCAGCCGGTCACCGGCGGCCGCGCGCCGAAACCCGCCGGCGCATGCATGAACGCGCAGCCTTCGCCCGCCATCGCATATTTGTACCCGCCGGCGAGGTAAAAAGCCGAAGCGGCGGAAGCGTCGCCGAACGGCTCGGGAATGGCCATGAA
>DATCJM010000266.1:0-2085 GCA_036562805.1 Sphingomicrobium sp. | reverse complement strand
GGGCGGGCTTGTGCGGGACGAAGGTCTCGCCCGTCTCCGGTTCGGCAAGGCTGGTTCGGATCTGAATCGACATCCCGCCCGATATGGGAGCTGCGGCCGCTTCGGACAAATTTCAGAAGCCCGCGAGCGTGCGGGAATAAGCCTCAAGGACGCTGCTGCTCGCTTTGTGCCAGCTGTAGGCGGCGCTTGCCGATCGCGCGGCCTTCCCGAGCTCACGGCACCGCTCCGGATCCCGGGCCAGCGCGGACACCTCACGAGCGAGGCAGTCGATATTCCCGGCGGGACACAGGACACCGTCGCGCCCATTCGTGATCAGCGCCTTCGAACTGTCGCTGTCCGACGACACGATCGCGAGGCCCGACGCCATCGCTTCCAGCACCACATTGCCGAACGCCTCGGTGTTGCTGCAGTGGATCAGGATATCGGCGCTGGCCACCGCACAGGCGAGCTCCGCACCGTCGAGATGGCCGGTCAGCAACGCGTCCGGCAATGCGGCAAGGGCCTTTTTCGCCGGTCCGGCACCGACGACCAGCGGTTTCACTTCAATGCCTTTCGCCTGAGCGTGGCGAACGACGCTGATGAAATCCTCGACCCCCTTTTCAAGGACGAGGCGCCCGAAGAAGAGGACGACGACATCATCGTCATCCCAGCCCTTGCTCCGCCGCCAGCCGAGGGCCCGGCGCTTCGGACTGAACTGCTCGCGATCCACGCCCCGGCTCCAGACCGTCACCCGATCGTCTCCGCGCATGGCGCCGATCTCCCGCGCGATCTTGGCCGTTGGGACAAGGACATGATCGCTCCGGCGATAGAAGCGCCGGAGATGCGCTTGCGCCAACGGCCGGAGCCAGTCGAGACGGTAGAAGCCGAGGTAAGTCTCGAACCGCGTATGCAGGCTTGCGACCGCCGGCACACCCAATCGCTTGGCGAAGCTTTGCGCGCGCGTCCCCAGGATGTCGGGGGTCGAGACATGGATGAGGTCGGGCCCGAAGGCCCGGACGTCGTCGCGGATCTTGGCCGGCACGCCCGGCGCGAGACGGAACTCGCTTCGTACCGGCAGCGCGATCGACGGGACCGGCACCAGATCGCCCGAAGGTTCGAACGCCGGGGTGTCGGTGACCGGCGAATAGATGCGAAACTTGTGGCCGTTCCTTTCGCCATGCGCGACGAGCCTGTTCAGCGCCTGGTTCGCTCCTTCCCGCACGTAATTGTAATTGCCCGAGAAGAGCGCGATCCGCATCGATCAGAGCTGGCGGAAATTGAGAATTGCATTGAGCAGGAACACGGTCAGTCCCGAGACGATGGAGACCAGGACTCGCGCGATCAGATAGTTGATTGGCGTCCAGCGAATCAGCGCCGCGAACAGCGCAACCGTGATGACGAGGCCGATCAGCGAATTGAGCTGGAAATAGATGAAGCCCGTCGCGAAGTGGCGATCGGTCCCGTAAAATATCCAGCCTCGGCCGATCGCGTAATGGAGCGAATTGGCGACGACGAACGCAAGGGCCGCTGCGGCGACCTTGTCCATGCCGAGAAGCGCCACGAGCACCCAAAGAAGCGCGATGTCGAACGCGAAGGTTCCGATGCTGACCAGCGTGTTTTGCGCCAGCAGCGTCGCCGCGTGACGCGAGAACAGACGAGGGATGAGTCTCCTTCGCCTCAGTTCGAGCTTTGCATGGCGGGTCAGTGGATCGCTGCCATCGGAGCCGAAAAGTCGCCACGACCGTCGGTTTCGTCGGCAAATGATGTCCGCCGCTTCAGCGCGGGATGAAGGAAGAGCACCGGCAGCTTGAGGAACAGCAGCTCCGAGTGGATGAAACGGTCGATCATCCGCTCCCACCAGCTCGGCGTGCGCTCGCCGTGCGCCGCCAGCCAGCCGTCATACGGCGCCCAGTGGCTGGGCTCGTCCTGCTCGATGATCCGGAAGATCTTCGTCAGCGCGCGGTCGCTGAGCACGTGCGGATTGCGCAGCAAGATCTCGACCTGCTGGTAGCCGCGCTGCTCGGTCAGCGAGATGACGCGGCAGAGCCTGCCGAACAGCTTGTTGCTGCTGACGACGTCCATCTTTTCCAGGCGGTCGATGGTCGA
>DATCJM010000219.1:0-2849 GCA_036562805.1 Sphingomicrobium sp. | reverse complement strand
TGATGGTGTCGATCTTGGCGACTGCGATAATGTCACCGTCGCGGCCCTCGCCGGTCTTCTGAGTCTTCTCGCCCTGCACCTTGAACAGCGAGCCGACGCGCGCGTGGTCCCCATCCCCCGTCTTGAGGTCGGAGCCCTCGGTGATGTTGCCGCCAAGGACACGGGCCATCGCCAGGCGACCGATCGAACCGTGAACGATCTTGAAGACGTAGAGGGACGGGTCGCTAACGCTCAACCTGCTCGCCGAGGCGGTTGCCGACGGAGTTTCGTGGCGCATCGCCTTCAGCAGGCGGCGCACGCCCCACGAGCTGCTCGCCGAGCCGAACAGGACCGACACACCGAGGTTGCCGCCGGTTTCGCGGGCAAGGTCCTGAAGTACCTTCTCGCGGGTCGGCGCCTCGTCCATCAGCAATTGCTCCAGAAGCTCGTCGTCATGGTCGGCGAGCTGTTCGAGCATCTGCGTGCGCGCTTCATGTTCGCGGTCGTGGAGCTCGGCCGGGATCTCGATCCGCTCGGATTGCTGGCCCGGGCGATATTTGAAGGCATATTCGAGCGCGAGATCGATGAATCCGCTGATCTTCTCGCCGTCGCGGATCGGGATCTGCCGAGCGATCAGTGGCGAAACGCTCATCGGCTGCAAGGCCGAGAGGAGGTCGCGGATGCGGCCGTGCGCTTGGTCGATCCGGTTGACGAAGACGAGGTGCGGAATGCCGAGCTCATCGAGGGCGCGAAGCGCGGGCGCGGCAAGCGGTGCGCGTGCAGGATCAGGGTCGACGACGACGATCGCGACGTCGGCAATGGCGAGCGCCTTCGCCCCGTCCGCGGCGAAGCCGACCGATCCGGGGCAGTCGAGCAGGGCGAACTGATCGCCGAGATATTCGAAATTGTAGAGGTTCAATTCGGTCGAGCCGCCGCGCTGGCGGCTTTCGGGGCTCGAATCGCCGATGCTGGAGCCGTTGGCCGTCGACCCAAGGCGGTCGGTGGCGCCGGCTGCGAACAGCATCGCTTCGGCAAGGCTGGTCTTTCCCGCGCCGGCGGGTCCCACCAGCGCGATCACTCGGGTGCCTTGGGATGGTTGTCCGGCCATGCGACTCTCCTTCGTCCGGGTTGCGGGCGCTCGAGTCGCGGAAGGCGCTCTGAGCGCTCTTCGTGAGATATTCACCGTCCGCCTGTTTTGGGCCGTTGGCAAGAGCCGTCTTTTGACCCAGTCGGCATGCCGGGGTCCGAAGGAACGCGGGGGCTCGAACAGAGGTTTTCCCGGCCATGGTCGATCCGAAAGGTCATCAGGCTAGCTCGCCCGCCGAGATGCCAAAGCGCGCGTGGAAGGACATCGTCGCGCGAACGTACAAGCGCACGTGGGACGACAATGTCGCGCTGGTGTCCGCGGGGGTCGCCTTCTATGCCTTCTTCGCCTTGCTCTCGCTGCTCGGCCTCATCGTCCTCACCTACGGCTTCTTCAGCGATCCTCGTTCGGTTGTGGAGCAGATGGCGCAGCTCACCGCCGTGCTTCCCGCAGACGTCGCACTGATCATCGGTCATCAGCTGATCACCGTCGTCGAAAGCTCCACCAAGACCAAGGGGCTGGGCCTGATCCTTGCCCTGGTGGTCGCGATCTATGGCGGCACCAACGGCTCGGCGGCGATCATCACGTCGCTCAACATCGCCTATGAGGAAAAAGAGAAGAGGAGCCTCGTGCGCTTCTATCTTCTGGCGATCGCGATGACCCTGATCGCGCTCGTCATTGCGCTCGTCGCCCTTGCCGGAACGGCAGCCGTGACGTTCCTTCAGCATTTATTGCCGCAAGCGTCCCGCGCCGCGCTCATCGCTGGAAAGATCGTCGGCTATCTCTTGCTGGTGCCGCTCGCGGCCGCGGTTGCCGCGACGCTTTATCGTTTCGGCCCGTCGCGCGAGGATGCGAAGTGGGAGTGGATCACGCCCGGCTCATTGTTCGCCGCTATCGCATGGCTGCTGCTGACCATCGCGTTCGGCTATTATGTCGGTCACCTGACCAATTACCAGGCAAGCTACGGGCCCCTGGCGGCAGTGGTCGCGATGCTCACGTGGATGTATTTCTCGGCCTATGCGTTCGTCATCGGCGCCGAGCTCAATAGCGAGATCGAGCACCAGACCGCGAAGGACAGCACGACCGGCAAGCCGGTGCCGATGGGCCAGCGCGGCGCCTGGGCCGCGGACAATGTTGCGACGGACGACAAGATCCAGGATCGCCCCGAAGAAAAACGCGAAGGCGAAAAGCTGACGACGGCCGCTCCCAAGGTCGCCGAGGAGAAAGGCTAGGCCGCCGGCAGCAGCCGCTTTTCGCCCGCGAGCCTCAGTAGCGCTGCCTGCAGCTTCTCGAACGCGCGAACCTCGATCTGGCGGATGCGTTCGCGGCTCACTCCGTAGACCTGGCTCAATTCCTCGAGCGTCTTGGGCTCATCGGCGAGGCGCCGCTCCATCAGAATGTGCTTCTCGCGATCGTTGAGCGATTCCATCGCGCTCATCAGCAGGTCATGGCGGACACGGGTTTCCTCGTCCTCGGCGATGAGATCGTCCTGCAGCGGTCCGCTGTCGACGAGGAAGTCCTGCCACTGTCCTTCGCCGCCCTCGTCGCCCTTCAACGGAGCATTGAGGCTGGTGTCGCCGCCGTGACCCATGCGGCGGTTC
Source organism: Sphingomicrobium sp. (assembly GCA_036562805.1). Lineage (GTDB taxonomy): Bacteria > Pseudomonadota > Alphaproteobacteria > Sphingomonadales > Sphingomonadaceae > Sphingomicrobium. The sequence continues at coordinate 185 of DATCJM010000219.1, read as the reverse complement.
ATCGAGATGACTTCTTCCTCGCTCACGCCGAGGTCGGTCGCGATCTTGGTGACGTCCTGGGGCTTGAGATCGCCCTCCTCGAACGCGTCGATCTGGTTTTTCATCCGCCTGAGATTGAAGAACAATTTCTTCTGCGCTGCGGTGGTGCCCATCTTGACGAGGCTCCAGCTGCGCAGGATGAATTC
>DATCJM010000201.1:0-5688 GCA_036562805.1 Sphingomicrobium sp. | reverse complement strand
CATAGTGCATGATCTCGGCGATGCGCGGCTGATAGGTGAAGCTCAGCCGCTCCTCCGCCCGCCCGGCCAGCAGGTGGAGGTGGCAGCGCACCGCCCAGAAGAAGCGCTCCGCCCGGTCGAAGCGGCGGAACTCGGCGGCGCTGAGCAGGCCCGCTCCGACCAGGTCCGACGGCCGCTCGACGCCGTGCACATATTTGCCGATCCAGTAGAGCGTGTGGAGGTCCCGAAGGCCGCCTTGCCATCCTTGACGTTGGGTTCGACCACGTAGCGGCTGTCGCCCATCTTGACGTGCCGCTGATCGCGCTCGGTAAGCTTCGCCGCGACGAATTCAGCCGCGCTTCCTGAGACGATCTCCTTGCGAAAGCGGCGCATCGTCGCGTCGAACAGCTTCTCGTCGCCCCACAGCCAGCGCGCTTCGAGGAAGGCGGTGCGGATGGTCATGTCCCTGCGGGCCAACGCGATGAGCTCGGACGTCGAGCGGACCGAGTGACCGAGCTTGAGCTTGAGGTCCCACAGCAGGTGAAGAACCGCTTCGGCTGTTCGCTCCTGCTCGGCCGAGGGAGCCTTTGCAGTGAGGAACATCAGGTCGAGATCGCTGAAGGGTGCCATCTCTCCGCGTCCGGTTCCACCGAGCCCGATGAGCGCAAGCCCCTCGACCTGCTGGCGGAGCAGGCGCTCGCACACGAAGTCGTAGGCGAGACGGACGATCTGCTCATGGAGGAAGGCGGTGGCACGCGCGGCCGCACGGCCATTGCCGGGTTCGCGCTCGAGCCGCCGAATCACCTCCGCGCGGCCGGCTTCGAGCGCTTCGCAAAGCACCTCGGCCGCCGCCTTCTCGAGCTTCTTGCCGGCGCGCAGCGAAGCGAGCCGATCGGCGACCGCGCGCCGCTCGACGATCGCGCGTCGATTGTCGATGTCGAGGAAGCTCATCGGCCCTGCTCGGCCGCGAGTCTCTTGAGCTTGTAGAGATGGTCGAGCGCCTCGCGCGGCGAAAGGCTGTCCGGATCGATTTTGTCGAGGGCCACCGAGAGCGGATCAGGCGTCTGCTCCGGCTCGGATGCGGCGGCGAACAGCGGAAGATCGTCGAGCCCGGCAGCAATGCCGCCAGTCGCGTCGCGTCCGGCCTCGAGTTTGGCGAGAACCGATCGCGCGCGCGCGACCACCGACGGCGGCAGGCCGGCGAGCTTCGCTACCGCGATGCCGTAGCTTCGATCGGCCGCCCCGTCGGCAACCTCGTGCAGAAGGACGAGATCGCCTTTCCATTCGCGCGCACGGACATGATGGAGCGAGAGGGAGTCGAGCCGCCCCGCAAGCCTCGTCAGCTCATGATAATGAGTCGCGAACAGGGTGCGGCACTTCACCTCGTCATGCATGGCCTCGACCACCGCCCAGGCGATGGCGAGGCCGTCGTACGTCGAGGTCCCGCGGCCGATCTCGTCGAGGATGACAAGGCTCCTGGCCGTCGCCTGCGAGAGGATGGCCGCTGTCTCCACCATCTCGACCATGAATGTCGAACGGCCCCGGGCGAGATTGTCCGACGCGCCGACGCGGCTGAACAGTCGATCGGCGATTCCGACCTTGGCCCGAGCCGCTGGCACGAACGCGCCCGCCTGGGCGAGCACCACGATCAGCGCAGCCTGGCGCAGGAATGTCGACTTGCCGCCCATGTTCGGACCAGTGATGAGCCACAGTCGATCATTTCGCCCCATGCTGAGATCGTTGGAAACAAAGCGCTCGCCGCCCTCGCTGAGTGCCGACTCGACGACCGGGTGCCGCCCTGCCTCGATCTCGAGACACGCCTCGTCGGTGAGCGCCGGCCTCGTCCAGCCGCCCTCGACGGCGCGCTGAGCATGGCCGGCGGCGACGTCGATTCGGGCAATCGCGTCGGCGGTCGCGGTGATCTGCGGCGCGGCGGCGACGGCGAGGCTCGTCAGTTCCTCGGCATGCGCGGCCTCGGCGGCGAGCGCGTGCCCGCCGGCCTCAACCACGCGGCTCGCTTCCTCGTGAAGCTCGGGCGAGTTGAACCGGACGACCCCGGCGAGCGTCTGGCGGTGCGTGAAGCCGCTGTCCTGCGCCATCAGCCGGTCGGCGTGCCGGGCCGAAACCTCGACATGATAGCCGAGCACCGCATTGTGGCGGATCTTGAGCGAAGAGATGCCGGTCGCGTCGCGGTAACGCGCCTCGAGAGCAGCGATCGCCCGGCGGCCGTTCGACGCGGCGTCGCGAAGAGCATCGAGCGCCGCATCATAACCTTCGGCGATGTATCCGCCTTTCGACGCATCGATCGGCGGCGCTTCGACCAATGCCGCGCGAAGCCGGTCGACGAGCGCACCGTGCCCGCCGAGGCGGGGCAGCAGCGTATCTACGAGCGCGGGCCGATCCGGCTCGATCTCGAGCTCCGAGCGCATTGCGGTCGCCCCCGCGAGACCGTCGCGAAGCAGTGCAAGGTCGCGCGGACTGCCGCGCCCGGCCGACAGCCGCCCCAGCGCCCGCGACACGTCGGGCAATTGCTTGAGGGCTGTGCGGACCCGCTCGCGGCGCAATGGATCGGCATGAAGCCAGGCCACGAGCGCCAGCCGCTGCTCGATCGCGCTCCGGTCGGTCAGCGGCGCGGCAATGTCTTCGCAGAGAAGTCGCCGCCCAGGAGCGGTCTGGCACCGATCGATGTCGCCGAGGAGACTTCCGGCGACTGACCCGCCGGCCGATCGCGTGAGCTCGAGACTCTCGCGGGTCGCGCTGTCGATCGCCATGTGCGCAGCGCGGCTGATGCGGCGAGGCGCGTCGAGCAGAACACCGGCGCCTTTCTGCGTCGCATCGAGATAGGCGAGAAGCCCCCCGGCCGCGACAAGCTCGGCGCGCGATGGTGCGCCCAGCCCGTCGAGAGTCGAAAGGCCGAAGCGGCTCTTCAATGCGCGCTCGGCAGCGACGCTGTCGAACCCGCCTTTTCCGACTGACGTGCGGACTCCCGGCACCGTAGCGTCGGCAATCGTCTCGGCCGGCGACAGCCGCGCCAGCTCCGCCGCCAATTCACCTGGGCCGCAGCTGACGAGCTCGAAGCGGCCGGTCGAAATATCGGCCGCCGCGATTGCCCATTCGTCGCCCGCCCGGCCAACCGCCGCGAGCCAGTTTGCCGCCGACGATTCGAGCAATGTGTCCTCGGTCAGCGTCCCTGGCGTGACCAGCCGGACGATCGCGCGCTCGACCAGCGCCTTCGAGCCGCGCGCCTTGCGCGCCTCGGCAGGACTCTCGGTCTGCTCTGCGATCGCGACGCAATGCCCACCCTTGATCAGACGCGCGAGATAGGCTTCCGCCGAGTGCACCGGCACCCCGCACATCGGAATCGGCTCGCCCGCGTCCTCGCCCCGTTTGGTCAGCGCGATGTCGAGGCACGCCGACGCGGCGTTCGCATCGTCGAAGAACAGTTCGAAGAAATCGCCCATCCGGTAGAACAGCAATGCGTCGCCCGCCTCGTCCTTGAGGCGCCGGTATTGGGCCATCATCGGTGTCGGGGCGTCGGCGCGGGCCATGGGCGGAGCCTAGCGGTTTCGCGTGCGCGGCGAAATGGACTAAGGCCGCTGCCCATGTCGGAATCCAACGTCAAATATACCGAGGCCGAAGCGCTCGACTTCCATTCGCACGGCCGGCCTGGAAAGCTCGAGATCATCGCGTCAAAGCCAATGGCGACGCAGCGCGACCTCAGCCTTGCTTATTCGCCGGGCGTCGCCGTGCCGGTTCGCGCGATCGCCGAAAATCCGACCTGCGCTTACGATTACACGACCAAGGGCAATCTTGTCGCGGTGATCTCGAACGGCACCGCGATCCTGGGTCTCGGCAATCTCGGCGCGCTCGCCTCGAAGCCGGTGATGGAAGGCAAGGCGGTGCTGTTCAAGCGCTTCGCCGACGTCGATGCGGTCGACATCGAGGTGAAGACCGACGACGCGCAGCGCTTCATCGATTGCGTCGAGCTGCTCGAGCCCAGCTTCGGCGGCATCAACCTCGAGGACATCGCCGCGCCGGACTGCTTTATCATCGAGCAGACGCTGCGCGAGCGGATGAACATTCCGGTCTTTCACGACGACCAGCACGGCACTGCGATCATCACCGCCGCTGGATTGATCAACGCATGCCTACTGACTAACCGGAAGCTCGCCGACATCCGGGTGACGGTGAACGGCGCCGGCGCCGCGGCCATCGCCTGCACCGAGCTGATCAAGGCGATGGGCGTCAAGGGCGACCACGTCATCATGTGCGACCGCAAGGGCGTGATCTCGAAGGACCGCACCGATCTCGACCAGTGGAAATCGGCCCATGCGGTCGAAACCGACAAGAAAACGCTCTCCGAGGCGCTGGTCGGCGCCGACGTGTTCCTTGGCCTGTCCGCGGCGGGGGCGCTGAAGCCGGAGATGGTCACGACCATGGCCAAGGAGCCGATCATCTTCGCCATGGCCAATCCGGATCCGGAAATCTGGCCACCCGATGCGACCGAAGTTCGACCCGACGCCATCATCGCGACGGGCCGTTCGGACTTTCCGAACCAGGTGAATAACGTCCTCGGCTTCCCGTTCATCTTCCGCGGTGCGCTCGACGTCCGCGCGACCGCGATCAACGACGCGATGAAGATCGCCGCGGCCGAGGCGCTGGCCGAACTGGCCCGCGAGCCCGTGCCGGAGGAAGTGGCGGCGGCTTACGGCGGCCGGTCGCAAAGCTTCGGGCGCGATTACATCATCCCTGCGCCGTTCGATCCGCGGTTGATGGAAGTCGTCGCGTCCGCCGTCGCCGAAGCTGCGGTGCAGAGCGGCGTCGCGCAAAAGCCGATCGCGAACATGGAAGCTTACCGGCAGGAGCTTCGCGCGCGGCTCAATCCGACCGTGTCCGTCATGAGCCTTGCTTATGAAAGCGCGCGGCAGAATCCGAAGCGGGTGCTGTTTGCCGAGGGCGAGGAGCCAAACGTCCTTCGTGCCGCGATCGCCTTCAAGGAAGGCGGCTACGGGACGCCCGTGCTGGTCGGACGCGAGGACGTCTACGACCTGCTCAAGGAAATGGGCGTCGACGATCCAAAGCAGTACGAAGTGCTCAACAGCCGCAATTCGCCGCTGGTGGGCCGCGCCGTCGATTACATTTACGCCAAGCATCAGCGCCACGGCATGCTCCGGCGCGAGATCGAGCGGATGGTGAACCAGGACCGAAATTATTTCGCGGCGGCGATGCTTTCGCTCGGCGAAGCTGATGCGATGATCACCGGGACCACCCGACCGTTCAGCCAGTCGTTGAAGCAGGTCCGCACCGTTGTCGACGATGAAACCGGCGCGACTCCCTTCGGCATCAACGTGATCGTCAGCCGCAGCCATACCGTGCTGATCGCCGACACGGCGGTGACCGAGCGGCCGACAGCCGAGCAATATGCGGCGATCGCGATGCGCGCCTCGTCCTTCGCGCGGCGGATGGGGCTGGAGCCGCGCGTTGCCTTCATCAGTTATACGACGTTCGGCAACCCGCCCGGCGCGCACATCGAAGGACTGCGCGAAGCGGTGAAGCTGCTCGACGGATTCCACGTCGACTTCGAATACGAAGGCGAGATGGCGCCGGACGTATCGCTCAATTACGACATGCAGCGCCGCTTCTATCCGTTCAGCCGGCTCTCGGGGCCGGCGAACATTCTCGTCATGCCGGGGCTCCAGTCGGCCAGTC
>DATCJM010000200.1:0-1673 GCA_036562805.1 Sphingomicrobium sp. | reverse complement strand
CTCCGGGCGTTATCGGCATCAGGTGGGCTCGCAAGAGCCTGATTTGATTAGAGAGTGTGGACCCGTGAAAATCCGGTTTCTGGCCGGCGCCGCTGCTTGCGCGGTGCTGCTGGGCGTATCTGCGCCTGTTTCGGCCGCTACGAGCCCTGAGCTCCCTGGGGCGGCAATCGAATTATCCCCATCGGCGGCGCAGGCCGTGAATGCGTTCTACGCGAACCGCGGCGAATTGCTGTGGCTGCGTGGTGGCGCGGACAGCGCGGCCGCGCGTCAACTGATCGGCGTGCTCGATCGCGCCGAGCTCGACGGCCTGTCGAACGGGCCGCAGCTCGCGGCTCAGGCAGAGGCGCTGATCGCGCGCGCGCAGACCGGCGACCGCGCCGCTTTGGCCGCGGCCGACCGCGTCCTTTCGGCCGCGTGGGTCAGCTATGTCCAGGCGCTGCAACGCCCGCCCTCAGGCATGATCTATGCCGATCAGTGGGTGATGCCGCGCCACGACAGCCCGCTCCAGATTCTCCAGCGAACCGCCGCGGCGTCGTCGCTTCCCGCTTATGTCCGCTCCGTCTCCGAAGTGAACCCGCTCTACGCGCAGCTTCGCGACGCGGCATGGGCGCAGATGCAGTCGAACGGCGGCTCGGTCGATCCGCGCGTGCTCGCCAGCCTCGATCGCGCACGCGAACATCCGTTCCAGGACAAATATGTGATGGTCGATGCGGCTGCCGCGCGGCTGTACATGATCCAGGACGGCCGCATCGTCGATTCGATGAAGGTCGCCGTCGGCAAGCCCGGCGAGAAGACCCAGACGCCGATGCTCGCCAGCACCATTTATTATGCGACGGTGAACCCTTATTGGCACGTGACGGACGAGCTGGTCCGTTCGCTGATCGCGAAGAACGTGCTCCAGCAGGGGCTCGGCTATTTGAAGGTTCACGGCTACCAGGTCATGCCCGCTGACCCGAGCGACGACACGTTGCTCGACCCGGCAAAAGTCGACTGGCACGCGGTGGCGGACGGGACCCAGCAGGTTCGCGTGCGCGAGCTGCCCGGCCCGGCCAATTCGATGGGCCGCGTAAAGTTCGGCTTTCCCAACGCCTACGACATCTACCTGCACGACACCCCGTCGAAGGATCTGTTCGCGCAGGACGACCGGACGATCAGCCATGGTTGCATTCGGCTGGAAGACGCGCAGCGCCTGGAGCACTGGATGCTCGACGGTTCGGCGGCAGCGCGCACTTCCGCACCGGAAGACAATGTGCCGCTACCGACGCCGGTGCCGATCTACGTCACCTATCTGACGGCGCAGGCGCACGACGGTCAGCTCAGCTTCGTGGATGACATCTACGGCCGCGACGCGCAGGCGATGCAGGTCGCGGCGCTGAAATAGCGCCGCCACTACGCCCTAGCTTGAGCCGAGCGCCTGCCGGCCCGCCCCGCTGGACTGCGACGCGCGGGCCGCGTGAAGCTCGGCGAGCTCACGGTGGCGGCGGCGCACCTCGGGATCGGACGCAAGCTCCGCCATGGAGCGGCAATGCTGCTCGCGTTCGCGGTGGTAAACATAGTCTTCGTAGGTCATCGATCGCCCCTGCCTCGTTAAAAGCGGCAGCCGGGATCCTTGGATCCCCCTCTGGCGGGCTGTCAGGAACGCAACGCCTGTGAAATGCAGCGCGCCCCCGCCC
>DATCJM010000186.1:0-14093 GCA_036562805.1 Sphingomicrobium sp. | reverse complement strand
GTGCCGCTGATCTCCGACCAGGACGGAAAGATCTCGGACGCGTTCGGCACCTGGGTCCAAAAGTCGATGTACGGCCGCAAATATATGGGGATGGAGCGCGCGACCTATCTGATCGCGGCCGACGGGCGGGTGGTAAAGGCGTGGCGCAAGGTCAAGGTCCCCGGCCACGCGCAGGAGGTGCTGGAGGCAGCGCGGGCCGCCTAACCGGCGAGCGACTTGTAGATCATCTGCCAGTAGACGACGTCGTCATAGAAGGCGCGCACCGGGATCCGCTCGTCCAGGCCATGCGCGCGCTCGTCGATCGGCGCGATGCCCCAGCTTCCGTCGATGTCGTAGACGGGAATGCCTTGGGCGCGGAAGAATGATCCATCGCTCGCGCCCGTCGACATCTCCGGAAAGACCTGCATGTCGGGCTCGACAACTTTGTGGACGGCGTTGGTGACGGCCGCGACGACGTCCGGACGGAGCGGCGATGCCGGCGTCGGCTCGCCGATGTAGTTCGGATCCGGCTTCACCTCGACGTTGGGACCGACCAGCTTCTGAAGCTCGGCTTGCACCTCGGGCGGCTGGACGCCCGGGAAAATGCGACAATTGACCGTCGCGGTGGCGCTCTCGGGCAGCGCATTGTCGGCATGGCCGCCGCTCAGCATCGTCGCCACGCAGCGCGTGCGGGTGAGCCCGACCTCGAGCGGGTTCGCTTCGATCGCATCGGCCGCCGCGCCGTCGTTCGGATTGGCGAGCCAGGCGCGGATTTCCTGCCCGAGCTCGCTGTTGCCTTCCTGCTTCGCGCGCTCGGCGAAGTAAGCGCGCGTGACGTCATTCTGCATCGGCTGAAAGCGATAGGTGCGCACCTTCTCGAGCGCGTCGGCGAGGTCGTAAATCGCATTGTCGGGCCGCGGCCGGCTGCTGTGGCCGCCCGGATTGTGGGTCGTCAGGAAATAAGTCTGGAAGGTCTTTTCAGCCATCGAGATGCCGCACCCGAGCGGCCGGAACTGTTCGTCGAAGGAAGCGCAGTGGCCGTCGGCATTAAGACCGAACTCGGCGTCGGTCAGGTTGCGCCACTTGGTCGATCCGAGCGTCGCGCCCTGGCCCTTCGTCTCCTCGTCGCCGCTGTAGAAAAAGATAATGTCACGGTCAGGCTTGAACCCTTCCGACATCAGCTTCACCGCCGCCATCGTCGTGGCGACGTCGCCGTTCTTCATGTCGCTGGTGCCGCGGCCGTAGAAATAGCCGCCTTCCTCGCGGAACTGGAACGGGTCGTATTTCCAGTCGGAGCGCTTCGCCTCGACCACGTCCATATGCCCGAGGATGAGCATCGGCTTCTTCGTCGCGTGAGGCGAGCGCCAGCGCACGATCAACGCTTCGGTCTGGTCGCCGGGCAACGCCTCATAGGGCATGAAGTGAATGTCGGCGTCGGGGATTCCCGCGGCGCGGAACTGGTCCGCGAGCAGCTTGGCGACCGCCGGTACCTGGCCGCGATTGTGCACCGAGGGAATCTCGATCGCCTGCTTGAACACCTGTCGCGCTTTCGCCTGCCATGCGGGCTCGAGCTTGGTCGGGACGGTGCGCGGATCGGTGGCGGCGACGGCGGCCGTGGAAACCGCGGCGGCAAGGAACAGGGCAAGCGCAGACTTCATTGGAATCCTCGAACTAATCACCTGACAAATAATAGCTTTCCTGGAGCAACGTCCACCGCTCATTTCCCCGCTAAGTCCTGCAGCATCATCTCGAAATGCTCGACATTGTCGTACAGCGACTGGACGGGGAGGCGCTCGTCGCGGCCATGGGCGCGCTCGTCGGTCGGCACCACGATCCATCCGCCGCTCGCGCCGTAAACCGGGATTCCGGCGACGCGGAACGGCCGCGCGTCGCTGGCGCCGGTCGACATCTCGGGGAACACCGGCATGCCCGGGTGCAACGTCTGCACGGCGCGGGTATAGGCGGCGGTGACGTCCGGCCGAAGCGGCGAGGCGAGCGACGCGACATTGTCGTCCTCCCGCGTGACCTGCACCTCGGGATCGTTGACGATCTTCTCGAGCTCGGCCTTGACGGCATTAGGGTCCACGCCCGGGAAGATGCGGCAGTTGATCCGCGCCCAGGCGAGCTGCGGAAGTGCATTGTTGGCGTGGCCGCCGAACAGGCGAGTGGCGACGCAACGCGTGCGCGTCAGGCCCACTTCGCTGTCGCTCGCCTCGATGATGTCCGCCGCTTCGCCGTCGTTCGGATTGGCGAGCCAGCGCCGCATCGCATCCCCGAGCGGACCCTTCTCGGTCTTCTGCCGGCCCTCGAAATAGGCGCGCGTGGTCTCGTTCATCATCGGCTGGAAACGATAGGCTTCGAGCCGATCGAGCGCATGGGCGAGGCTGTAGATCGCATTGTCCTTGCGCGGCTTGGACGAATGGCCGCCGCGATTGTGCACGGTGAAGGTGTAATCGGCGTAGGTCTTCTCGGCCGTCTGCAGCGTGAAGCCGGCCGGCGTCCCGTCGGGATTGAAGCCGCCGCCGCCGCCGTCGGCGTTGAGCCCGAATTCCGGATGGCCGAGCAGGTCGAGCCACTCGGTCGCGCCATTCTTGGCGCCGATGCCGTTCGTCTCCTCGTCGCCGGTGAACAGCACAACGATGTCGCGCTTCGGCTTGAACCCGGCCTTCCTGAGGTCGATCATCGCCTGCGTGATGGCGACGATGCCATCCTTCATGTCGATGCTGCCGCGGCCGTAATAATAGCCGTCCTTCTCGATCATCTTGAACGGATCGACCGACCAGTCCTCGGGCTTGGCTTCGACCACGTCCATGTGGCCCATCAGCATGATCGGCTTGGCCTTGGGCGTGCCTGCGGCGCGCCAGCGGACGATCAGCGCGGCCGTGTCGTCTTCGCCCTGCGTTGCGCTGCCCGTGTGATAGGGCAGCACGTGAATGTCCTCGGCGGGAAAGCCCGCAGCCTTGAACTGGTCGGCGACATATTGCGCCATTTGCGGGACGTTGTGGCGGCCGATGACGGTCGGAATGTCGATCACATGCTCGAACATCGCGTGGGTCGCGTCGCGCTCCGCTGGCGTCAGAGCCGGCGGAGCCGCGGACGCGGCGGTGGCGAAAGCGGCAAGCGCGGTGGCGGCGAGCAAATGGCGCATTGGAAGTCCCCTCCGATGAGTTGCGCGACGCTACTCATCCCGCGGGCAGGGTCAAGTTACAGCGCCATGACCTTCGGCAAGATATTCGGCGCTGCGCATTTCCTCGAGCCGGCTGACCGTGCGCTGGAACTCGAAGCTTCCGTCGCCGCCGGGGTAAAGCTGCTCGGGCTCGGCGTCGGCGGCGGCGAGAAGCTTCACCTTGTGCTCGTAGAGCGCGTCGATGAGAGTCACGAAGCGCGCCGCTTCGTTGCGCATGTCCGGTCCCATCACCGGGATGCCGACGATAATCACGGTATGAAAGCGCCTCGCGATGGCGAGGTAATCCGCGGCGCCGCGCGGCTCGCCGCACAGCCGCTTGAACGAAAATACCGCGACGCCCTTGAGGCTCTTCGGAACGTGGAGTGTTCGCGCGCCGCCGACATCGATGTCTTCGGATGGCACCTTCGCCCGGTCTTCGACCGGATAATCGGTGAGCTGGAAGAAGGCGCGGGAGAGCGCCGCGGTCGCCTCGGCGCCGTTCGGCACGTGCCACACCTCGACGCCCGTCAGCCGCTCGAGCCTGTAATCGGTCGGTCCGTTGACCGGCACGACGAGCATCTGCCGCTCGATCAGCTCGATGAAAGGCACGAACAGATCGCGGTTGAGCCCGCCCTTGTAGAGGTCGCGCGGCTGCCGGTTGGATGTCGTCACCACCTTCACACCCTGCTCGAGCAACTTCCCGAACAGCCGTGACAGGATCATTGCGTCGGCCGGGTTGGTGACCTGCATCTCGTCGAAGCACAGCAGTCTCGCCTCTTCGGCGATCTGTTCGGCGACGGGCTCGATCGGATCGCCTTCGTGCCGCTCGCGAACCAGCTTCAGCCGCTGGTGGGTTTCGAGCATGAATTCGTGAAAGTGCACGCGGCGCTTCGGCTCCACGTCGATGTGCGCGAAGGCGAGGTCCATCAGCATCGACTTGCCGCGTCCGACGCCGCCCCAGAGATAGACGCCGGCCGGGCCATTGGGTTCGCGGCCGAGCAATCGCGCGAGGAGCCCGCTTCCTTCGAAGCTGCCGGCCAGCCGGTCAAGCGCAGCAACCGCGCGCTGCTGCGCCTCGTCGGGCTTCAGCTCATGCGCAGCGACCAGCTCGTCATAGGCCGCGCGGACCGGTCCGCTCATGCGGGCGCGTTGCGGTCGCGAATGCGCTTCAGGGTTCCGCTGAAGCTGTAGCAGGGCTGGTCGTTCTGCCTGACGATCCCCTGCAGAAAGGCATGGCCGCGGGTCTGCTTTACCAGCTCGACGTGGGCGTCCAGCGGCGAGCCCGGCTTTCCGCGCGCGAGGAAATGCGTGGTGAGGTCGAGGGTCACGTAATGGCCGCGTTCCATTCCGGCGCACAGCCCGCCCGCGAACATCGACATGTCGATGAAGCTCATGACGGAGCCGCCGTGGAGCGAGCCGCCCATGTTCATATGTGCTTCGCTCGGGAACATGCGGCACACGGCGCGCCCAGGCCCATCCGGCTTGAACAGCAGCCGACCCGTCGCCGCGGCGAAGCTTCCGCGCGGGAATTCGCCCCAGCTGTACCAGCCCGGATTGTCGTTGTCGGGCGTTGCCCCCGCAGGGACGCCGACGTCCTCCAGCCCTTCGCCCCGGTAAGCTTCGTCCGTCACGCCGCCCGTTCGGCGATCAGCTTCTTGGTTTCGGCGATCGCCTTGGCCGGGCTGAGGCCTTTGGGACAGACGTTCGCGCAATTCATGATCGTATGGCAGCGGTAGAGGCGGAATGGGTCCTCGAGCTGGTCGAGGCGCTCGCCGGTCGCCTCGTCCCGGCTGTCGGCGATCCAGCGGTAGGCCTGCAGGAGGACCGCGGGGCCGAGGAACTTGTCCGAATTCCACCAATAGCTCGGGCAGCTGGTCGAGCAGCAGAAGCAGAGGATGCACTCGTACAGCCCGTCGAGCTGTTGCCGGTCTTCGGGCGATTGCAGCCGTTCGCGTGATGGCGCCGCGCTCGACGTCTTCAGCCACGGCTGGATCATCGCATATTGGGCGTAGACGTGCGTCAGGTCGGGAACGAGGTCCTTGACGACATCCATGTGCGGCAAGGGCGTGATCTGCACTTCGCCTTTGAGGTCGTCGATGGCCGTGGTGCAGGCGAGCCCGTTGCGGCCTTCCATGTTCATTGCGCAGGACCCGCAAATCCCTTCGCGGCAGGAACGGCGGAAGGTCAGCGTCGGATCGATTTCGTTCTTGATCTTGATCAGCGCGTCGAGGACCATCGGGCCGGTCTTGTCGAGGTCGATTGTGTAGCGGTCGAAGCGCGGATTGGCGCCGGTATCGGGATCGTAACGATAGATTTTGAACGTCTTCAGCCGCTTGCCCTCTTCGGGCTTGTAGTCGCGGCCGCGCGTGATCTTGCTATTCTTGGGAAGCGTGAACTCGGCCATGCGCAGGCCGCTAGCACGTCGCGGAGGCAGAAGAAAAGGCCGCCGACAGGTTCGCCGGCGGCCTTCTGTTACCAGGATCCAAGGCGATCAACGCATCGGGATGACGTTTTCGACCACTCGAGTCCGCGGATTGACGCTCACAATCGATCGGTTCGTCATCAGGAAGCGCGAATGGCGATCGAGCCGGGCCGCATGATGCGTCCTGATCGTGCGCGGAAGCGCGCTGAAAGGAAGAAGCCCGCCGACGCTCATCGGGATTCGCTCGCCAATGCCGAATTGGTGTTTGGCAAGTCCCGGCGGCATGCAGGGCACGGCTTTCTTGGCGAGCCCCGGCGGACATCCGCCTGCGCCGAATCCGACCGCGCCGCTCGGCCGCGCGCCGAAACCGATCCCGTGAGGATTGCCTAGCCCCATGGCGTGCGGATTTCCGTGGCTCATGCTCATTCCCATTCCCGGGCCGTGGCCCATCCCGGGCTTCGCTGCGGCCGGGGCGGCGACGCCCAGCGCGGCTGCGCCGGCGAACAAAAGAAGCTGTTTCATGATCACATCCTTTTCGGCTGTCGGGTCCACCAACGCGCGAACAAAGGAAAGGCCGCCGGGGAGGGAGCCGGCGGCCTCCTCACGCTTAACAGCCCCGGGTCAGAAGGCGGGGATCACGCGCACGACACGATAGGTCCGCGGATTGACGACATAAATGTAGCCGTTCTGGCGGACGTACCGGAAATGAGGGCCGAGCCTGTAACGGGTCACGAACGGCGACGGCAAAGCGCTGGGCGCGATGTAGCTGTAGCTGGGCCCGAACATGTAGCCGACGCTGTAGCGGGGCCGGAACGCCACGCACCGGTGGTGACGCCAATGCGCGCAGGTCACGGGACCGGTGATGTGCCGGGCCTGTGCGGGCATCGCGGTGACTGCGACCGCTGCAGTGCCGAGAGCGAGCAGTATCTTGATCATCGAGTGTCTCCTCTTCAGCAATCACAGGCGGAACGACGGCGGGCCAAGTGGGTTGCGTGGTTCATCCGGCGGCAATCGTCATTTAATCTTGGCCATCCGTCGGTCTGGCCCGTTGCGGGCAAGTAGGCAGGCGGCTAAGCGGGCGCCGCGCTCCATTTCCGGCGGCGACTCCCACAGAACCGCCGCCGACAAGACAGAAAGGTGATTGCCAGCCAATGGCCCGTAAGAAGATCGCGCTCATCGGCGCCGGAATGATCGGCGGAACCCTCGCTCATCTCGCGGCGATGCGGGAGCTCGGCGACATCGTCCTCTTCGACGTCGTCGAAGGCGTGCCAGAGGGCAAGGCGCTGGACATCGCCGAAGCAGGCCCGATCGACGACTTCGACGTGAAGCTCAAGGGCACGACCGATTATGCCGACATCGAAGATGCCGACGTGTGCATCGTCACCGCCGGCGTCGCGCGCAAGCCGGGGATGAGCCGCGACGACCTCTTGGGGATCAACCTCAAGGTGATGAAAGCGGTCGGCGAGGGCATCCGGAGCCACGCGCCCAAGGCGTTCGTGATCTGCATCACCAACCCGCTCGACGCGATGGTCTGGGCGCTGCGTGAATTCTCCGGCCTTCCGCACCACATGGTCGTCGGCATGGCCGGCGTGCTCGACAGCGCGCGCTTCCGGCATTTCCTTGCCGAGGAGTTCAAGGTCTCGGTGGAGGACGTCACCGCGTTCGTCCTCGGCGGGCACGGCGATACGATGGTGCCGGTGGTCGAATATTCGACCGTCGCCGGGATCCCGATCCCCGATCTCGTGAAGATGGGCTGGACCACGCAGGACAAGGTCGATGCGATCGTCAAGCGCACCCGCGGCGGCGGGGGCGAGATCGTCGCGCTGCTGAAGACGGGCTCGGCCTATTACGCGCCGGCGACCAGCGCGATCTCGATGGCCGAGGCGTTCCTCAAGGACAAGAAGCGCGTGATCCCCTGCGCCGCGCACCTCACCGGGCAATATGGCGTCAACGATCTCTATGTCGGCGTGCCGGTGGTCCTCGGCGCCGGCGGCGTCGAGCGGATCGTCGAGATCCAGCTCAACCCGGAAGCCAAGAAGAACTTTGACGTCAGCGTCGATGCGGTGAAGGAGCTTCTCGAAGCCTGCAAGCAGATCGATAACAGCCTTTCCGAAGCGGTGCCGGCGTGAGCATCCTCGTCGACAGGAACACCAAGGTCATCACGCAGGGGATGACCGGCGAGACCGGCACGTTCCACACGCGCCAGGCCCTCGATTATGGAACGCAGATGGTCGGCGGCGTGACGCCCGGCAAAGGCGGCACGAGCCACCTCGGCCTGCCGGTGTTCAACACCGTTCACGAGGCGGTTGCCAGGACCGGCGCAACCGCATCGGTGATCTATGTGCCGCCGCCGTTCGCGGCGGATTCGATCCTCGAGGCGATCGATGCCGAAATCCCGTTGATCGTCACCATTACCGAGGGCATTCCGGTGCTCGACATGGTGCGGGTGAAGCGCGCTCTGTCGGGCTCCAAGTCGCGGCTGATTGGGCCGAATTGTCCAGGCGTCCTGACCCCTAACGAATGCAAGATCGGGATCATGCCCGGCAACATCTTCAAGAAGGGCAGCGTCGGCGTGGTCAGTCGGTCGGGCACGCTCACCTATGAAGCGGTGTTCCAGACGACGAACGAGGATCTCGGCCAGTCAACCGCGGTCGGCATCGGCGGCGACCCCGTGAAGGGCACCGAATTCATCGACATCCTCGAAATGTTCCTCGCCGATGACGAGACCCAGTCGATCATCATGATCGGCGAGATCGGCGGCAGCGCGGAAGAGGACGCCGCGCAATTCCTCGCAGACGAGGCGAAGCGCGGCCGCCGCAAGCCGGTGGTGGGCTTCATCGCCGGGCGGACCGCGCCTCCGGGCCGCCGCATGGGCCATGCCGGCGCCATCGTTTCCGGCGGCAAGGGCGATGCGGCAAGCAAGATCGCGGCCATGGAGGCGGCTGGAATCACCGTCTCCCCAAGCCCATCTGAGCTCGGCAAGACCCTGAAGGAGCTGCTGGTTTCAGCATAGTCGAATGGCCGACGACCAAGCATTGATCTTCGAAACCGAGCCCGGGCCGAGCTGGGAGCGGCCGAACTGGCCGATCGAGGCGCTTGACGATCTGAACGTCGGGCTCGACCCAACCCAGGCGACGATCGACAAGGTTCGACAGGCGGTTGCCGACCGCGCGGCGGCCTCGGGCGCGACCCCTGACGAAGTCCGCCGCGCGGCCGACGATAGCATCCGCGCGATGATGCTAATCCGCACCTACCGGGTGCGTGGCCACCTCGCCGCCGACCTCGATCCGCTTCACCTGACCCGACGCGACGTGCCGGCGGATCTGACGCCTGAATATCACGGCTTCACCAACGCGGACCTCGACCGGCCGATCTACATTGCCGGCACCTTGGGGTTCGAGACCGCCACCGTCCGCCAGATCGTCGCGGTTCTGCAGGCGAATTACTGCGGCCACGTCGGGCTCGAGTATATGCACATCAACGACGTCAACGAGCGTCGTTTTCTGCAGGCCCGGATGGAGGGCAAGGACGCCGAGATCCATTTCACGCCGGAGGGCAAGCAGGCGATCCTCGCCAAGGTGATCCAGGCCGAGCAGTGGGAGAAGTTCCTCGCCCGCAAATATGTCGGGACCAAGCGCTTCGGCCTCGACGGGGGCGAAGCGGCAGTCCCGGCGCTCGAGGCGGTCATCAAGTATGGCGGTGCCAATGGGGTCGAGGAAATCGACATTGGCATGCCGCATCGCGGCCGGCTCAACATCCTCTCGAACGTGATGGGCAAGCCCTATCGCGCAATCTTCAACGAATTTGCCGGCGGCGCGACGAATCCGGCCGACGTCGGCGGTTCGGGCGACGTCAAATACCATCTCGGCACCTCTTCGGACCGCGAGTTCGAGGGGATCAAGGTGCATCTGTCGCTGCTCCCGAACCCGTCGCACCTCGAAGCCGTGGACCCCGTCGTGCTCGGCAAGGTCCGCGCGGTCCAGACGATCAAGGGCGATGCCCAGGGCGACAAGGTGCTTCCGCTGCTGATGCACGGCGATGCGGCATTCGCCGGCCAGGGCGTGGTGTGGGAGTGCCTGAGCTTCTCCGGGCTTCCCGGTTACGGCACCGGCGGGACGATCCATTTCATCGTCAACAACCAGATCGGGTTCACCACCAGCCCTCAGTTCGGCCGATCCTCGCCCTATCCGTCAGACGTCGCGAAGGGCATCCAGGCACCAATCCTGCACGTCAACGGCGACGATCCGGAGGCGGTCACCTTCTGTTGCAAGCTCGCGACCGAATTCAGGACGACGTTCAACCGCGACATCGTCATCGACATGTGGTGCTATCGCCGCTTCGGGCACAACGAGGGCGACGAGCCGAGCTTCACGCAGCCGCTGATGTATGCGGCGATCAAGAAGCACCCGCCGATCAGCGAAATCTACGCGAAGAAGCTGACCGCTGAAGGCGTGGTCGACCAGGCGTGGGTCGACAAGACGACTGCCGATTATGTCGCGCATCTGGAAGAAGAGTTCGAGGCGGCGACCTCTTACCTTCCCAACAAGGCCGACTGGTTCGAGGGCCGCTGGGCGGGGCTTGCGCGTCCGTCCGAGCCGGTCCTCGGCAGGCGCAACACGCAGACCGCGATCAGCGACGAAGAAGTGCGCGAACTCGGCAAAGTGCTGACGACCGTCCCCGAAGGTTTCCACATCCACCGCACGCTGCAGCGAATTCTCGACGCCAAGAAGCAGATGTTCGACAGCGGCGAGGGCTTCGACTGGGCCACTGCCGAGGCGCTCGCGTTTGGCAGCCTGGTCGCCGAAGGGTCGGGCGTGCGCCTTTCCGGCCAGGACAGCGGGCGCGGCACGTTCAGCCAGCGCCACGCCGTTTGGGTCGATCAACAGACGGGCGACAAGTACATCCCGCTTTGTCACGTCGGCGATGGCCGCTTCGAAGTGCGCGACAGTCCCTTGTCCGAGTTCGGCGTGCTCGGTTTCGAATATGGCTATTCGCTCGCCGACCCGCGCTGCCTGGTGCTGTGGGAGGCGCAGTTCGGCGACTTCGCCAATGGCGCCCAGAGCATCATCGACCAGTTCATCGCGGCCGGGGAAGCGAAGTGGCTGCGCGCCAGCGGCCTCGTCATGCTTCTCCCGCACGGGTTCGAAGGGCAGGGACCGGAGCACAGCTCGGCACGGCTGGAGCGCTATCTGCAGCTGTGTGCCGAGGACAATATTCAGGTCGCCAATTGCACGACCCCGGCGAACTATTTCCACATCCTGAGGCGCCAGATGCGCCGCGGATTCAGAAAGCCGCTCGTGATGATGACGCCGAAGTCGCTGCTCCGGCACAAGCTCGCGGTGTCGAACGTCGCCGACTTCACCGGCGACAGTCACTTCCGGCGGATCGTTTCGGACCTCAATCCGCCCGCGGAAGGGGAAACGCGGCGGCTCGTCCTGTGCTCGGGCAAGCTCGGCTACGAGCTGATGGAGGCGCGCGATCTTGCCGGGGACCTCGGGGTCGAGATCCTGAGGATCGAGCAGCTCTATCCGTTCCCGTCGGAACCGCTCGTGAAGCGCATGAAGACCATGACGAAGCTTCAGGACCTCGTCTGGGCCCAGGAAGAACCGAAGAACAACGGCGCATGGACGTTCGTCGAAGACCTGCTCGAGCAGTGCCTCGCCGATGCGGGCTTTGCGGCAATGCGGCCGCAATATGCGGGCCGCGAACCTTCTGCTTCACCCGCGACGGGGCTTGCGAAGCGCCACGTGGCCGAGCAGGCGGCCTTGATTGCCGCCGCGCTGGGTCATAGCAGCCCGGCAAGCACCGCCGCGGCGGCTGAATAAAGGGAAGAGATGGCAACGGACGTGCAAGTCCCCGCGCTCGGGGAATCGATCACCGAAGGGACGCTCGCGCAGTGGCTGAAGAAGCCCGGCGACGCCGTTGCCGCCGATGAACCGATCGCGAGCCTCGAAACCGACAAGGTCAGCGTCGATGTTCCGTCGCCTGTCGCCGGCGTGCTGACGGAGCAACTGGTCGAGGAAGGGGCGAACGTCGCGGTTGGCGCGGTGATCGCGCGCATCGATCAGAATGCAAGCGCTTCTGCGGCTCCTGCGCCATCGCCCGCGGTCGCCGGCGCGCAATCGACGACGACCAATCCTGCCGGCGCCGGCGAGAACCCGCAGCTTCGCGGCACCCCGAACGCGCCGGAGCCGGTCCCTGGCGAGGATTCGGGCGAAACGTCGGTGTCGGACGAGCACATTACCACGCTTTCGCCGGCGGTCCGCCGCGCAGTCCTCGAATATCACGTCGACCCCACGAAGATTAAGGGCAGCGGCAAGGACGGCCGCCTGACAAAGGACGACGTGATCGCTGCCGCGCAGGCTGCCAGTGCACCCGCGCAGGCGGGGGCCCAGGCGCCGGAGGCGAAAGCGCCGACGCCTGAAGCGAAGGCTCCGCCTCCTGGGCCCCGGCCATCGCCGGGGAACGCAGAGCGCCGCGAAGAGCGAGTCAAGATGTCGCGCCTGCGCCAGACAATCGCCAAGCGGCTGAAGGACGCGCAGAACACCGCCGCCATGCTCACGACGTTCAACGACGTCGACATGAGCGCGGTGATCGAGGCACGCACCCGCTACAAGGATCTGTTCGAGAAGAAGCACGGCATCCGCCTCGGCTTCATGGGTTTCTTCGTGAAGGCCTGCGCGCTTGCCTCCAAGGATGTGCCGTCGGTTAACGCGAGCCTCGAGGGCGACGAGATCGTCTACCACGATTATCTCGACGTCTCGGTGGCGGTTTCGGCGCCCAAAGGCCTGGTCGTTCCTGTCGTCCGCGACGCAGACCGGATGAGCTTCGCCGAGATTGAGAAGACGATCGCCGCCTACGGCAAGAAGGCGAAGGAAGGTACGCTCACTGTCGATGAGATGACGGGCGGGACGTTCACCATCTCCAACGGCGGCGTGTTCGGTTCGCTTCTCTCCACCCCGATCATCAACCCGCCGCAGTCGGCGGTGCTCGGGATGCACCGGATCGAGGAGCGGCCGGTGGTCAAGGACGGCCAGATCGTCGCGCGCCCGATGATGTATCTCGCGCTTTCCTACGACCACCGCCTCATCGACGGGCGCGAGGCGGTGACGTTCCTCGTTCGCGTCAAGGAAGCGATCGAGGATCCGACGCGGCTCTTGATTGATCTTTAGCTGACTGCTCCCCGGCGAACGCCGGGGCCCAGGCGGCGCTTCGCGCCGTTTCTTATATTGGACTGGACCCCGACCTTCGTCGGGGAACGAGGTGTGAATGGCTTCTGACGGTTACGATTTCGACGTCCTGGTGATCGGCGCCGGCCCCGGCGGCTATGTCGCCGCGATCCGCGCGGCGCAGCTGGGGCTAAAGACGGCCTGCGCGGAAAGCCGCGAGACGCTCGGCGGCACCTGCCTCAACGTCGGCTGCATCCCGTCGAAGGCCCTGCTCCACGCCTCCGAGCTGTTCGAGGAAGCGCATGACGGCACGCTTGCCAAATGGGGCGTGAAACCGGCGAGCGTCGAGCTCGACCTTGGCCAGATGCACGCGACGCGGCTGGACGCGGTCAAGGGCCTTACCCAGGGCATCGAGTTCCTGTTCAAGAAGAACAAGATCGAGTGGCTGAAGGGCCGCGCCAGTTTCGTCGACGCGCACAATGTGCAGGTTGGCGATCGAAAGGTCTCCGCGAAGAACATTGTGATCGCGACCGGCTCGTCCGTCACGGAGCTGCCCGGAATCGCCATCGACCAGGAGCGGATCATTGATTCCACCGGCGCGCTGGAGCTGCCGGAGGTGCCGAAGCGCATGGTCGTGATCGGCGGCGGCGTAATCGGCCTCGAGCTTGGCTCGGTGTGGCGGCGCCTTGGCGCGCAGGTAACGGTTGTCGAATTCCTCGACCAGATCCTGCCCGGCTTCGACGGCGACGTGCGCAAGGAAGCGAACAAGATCTTCAAGAAGCAGGGCTTCGAATTCCGGCTTTCGACCAAGGTCACCCGGGCCGAGCGCAAGGGCGATACGGTCATGCTCACCGCCGAGCCGGCCGCCGGCGGCGCCGCCGAGACGATCGAGGCCGACGTCGTCCTCGTCTCCATCGGCCGCAAGCCCAACACCGAAGGGCTCGCGCTCGACAAGGCCGGGCTTGAGACCAACAAGCGCGGCCAGATCGAGACCGACCACGAGTTCCGCACCAAGGTTCCCGGCGTGTGGGCGATCGGCGACGTGATCCCCGGTCCCATGCTCGCGCACAAGGCCGAGGATGAAGGCATTGCAGTCGCCGAGAATATCGCAGGCGAGACCGGTATCGTGAACCACAATGTGATCCCGTCGGTCGTCTACACCATGCCCGAGATCGCCGGTGTTGGCCTCTCAGAGGAGGAAGCCAGGAAGGATGGCGAGGTGAAAATCGGCAAGTTCCCGATGCTCGCCAACAGCCGCGCCAAGACCAACCGCGAGCCCGACGGTTTCGTAAATGTCATCGCCGACGCCAAGACCGACCGCGTGCTCGGCGTGTGGATCATCGCCTCGGTCGCGGGA
>DATCJM010000185.1:0-5606 GCA_036562805.1 Sphingomicrobium sp. | reverse complement strand
GTCGACCGCGATTCCGCCGCTTACGTGACCTTCCTCGACGCCCAGCCGCAGACCGACAAAAGGCATAAGCTCGGCGTCCAGGGCTATTGCATGAGCGGACCAATCTCGTTTCGAACCGCGGCGGCTCGGCCCGACCGGATCGGCGCGGTGGCGACGTTCCATCCCGGCGCCCTGGTCACCGACAAGCCGTCGAGCCCGCACCTGCTGATCCCCAAGACGAACGCATCGTACCTGGTGATCATCGCGAAGAATGACGCCGAGCACATGCCGACGGAGGCCGACACGCTTAAGGCCGCGTTCGCGGCAGCCCATCGCCCAGCGATCGTCGAAGTATCGACAGCGAACCACGGCTGGACCGTCGCCGGAAGCCAGACTTACGACGAAGCAGCGGCCGAAAAGGCCTGGGCGCAGCTCTTACCCTTCTACCGCTCCAGCATCGGCTGATGTGCGGGCGCGCCGCGCGGGCGCGCGACTGAAGCGCCATTCGGGTCCGCCGACGCACAGCACGCCTCGGAGCGTCGCCCGGCGGCCGGTACGAAGTGCACCTATCACCTGGTCGATCTCGCGGCCGCGCAACTCGCCGCCGCCTTCGGTCGCGAGGGCGAGAATCGCGCGGCGGATGACCCGGCGGCGGATTTCGCGCGGGCCGTCGGGCCGGTAGACGATCGAGCCGCCCCCGGCGGTCACATGATGCTTCCATTCGAGGTCCGTCGCCCAGTGCAGAGCGGCGTCGGCCTGCGCGAGGTGAGCAGCGCTTGCAGCAAGGGCGGCCGCATCGAGCCACTCGGCCGAGGCGAGCGCTTTACGGATACGCACGCGCTCGAACTGCTCGTCCTCATTGCTCGGGTCGGCGACCGCTTCCACGCCGGCGGAGGCGCAGACGTCCTCCAGCTCCGAATGCCGCCAGCCGAGCAGCGGCCGGACGATCGCAAGCGCCTGAGGCCCCGGGCGTGCCACGCGGCGCATGCCTGCAAGCCCGCGAACACCGGCCCCGCGCGTCAGCCGC
Source organism: Sphingomicrobium sp. (assembly GCA_036562805.1). Classification (GTDB taxonomy): domain Bacteria; phylum Pseudomonadota; class Alphaproteobacteria; order Sphingomonadales; family Sphingomonadaceae; genus Sphingomicrobium. Next base: position 4,600 of record DATCJM010000185.1, on the reverse strand, counting down.
ATCAGGAGTGTCTCCGCCTGGTCGTCGAGATGATGGGCCGTTGCGAGGGCTCCGAGCCGGCGATTGCGCGCCCACTCTCCGAGAAGCTTGTAGCGAATCGCGCGGGCACGTTCCTGAATCGCCGTCGAGGGCTTTTCTTCCCAGTTCGCAGTGAGGATGGCATGCGGCACGCCCAGCCGCTCGCACAACGCAGCGACCATCTCGGCCTCGGCGCGGCTTTCCGGGCGGAGCGCATGATCGATAGTGGCGGCTTCGACGCGTGCCGGTCGCGCCTGTGCGGCGAGGAGGAGCAGCGCGAGGCTGTCGGGGCCGCCCGACACCGCAACCCCGATCGGCGTATCGGGCGGCACCAGTGCGTCGAGGTCGCGCCGAAAGCGCTCGATCGTTTCAGCTGGCAGTCCGGCCTGTTTAGCACTCGCCACGTGGTCAGGCTCCTTCGAAGGGCGCGTCAGTGACGCTGGTGAGGCCTGAGCGCAACTTGCATTGCGAACCTATCGCGAAGCTTTCGAAGGCATGACAAGCGGGCACAACCGCGCCCTCCCGGCACCGCCTGTGAGGCCGGAGGGGCGATTAGCTGCAGTTGGCCTGCGACTTCGCGTCGGTTTCGAGCTTCTTGAGGTCGGGCCGTATCTTCGCGCCATAGACCGCGTCGAGTTCCGAATAAGCCTTGCACGCCTGCCCGGGCTGGCCGAGCTTCATCAGCGCCTGGCCAAGGTAGAACAGGCTGTCCGGCGCGCGGTCGCCGCCGGGATTGTTGCGATAGTTGGAAAGGAGCGTCTCCGCGGCGCCGCGCGCATCGCCCTTGTCGAGCTGCGCCCGCCCGATCAGGTTATTCGCGTAGCTGACGCGCTTGTGCTTGGGATAAGCTTTGACGAAGTCGCGAAGGGTGCCGATCGCCTGATCGTAATCGCCCGCTTCCCACTGGTGAAAGCCTTGGCTGTAGGCATCTTCGCCGGGATCGGTGACGGGACCGGCTGCAGCTTCGTCGCCCGCCGGCGTCGTGGTCGCTTCGGCTGTCTTCGGAGCGGTCGTCGGTTTCGGCTTGGTCTTGGGCGGCGTCGTGGTTTTGGGTGCAGTCGTTGTTGAAACCGTCGTCTCGGCTGGCGCAGCGTCCGCTGCGGCCGGCGCTGCAGCCTCGGCGGCCGTCATCCGCTGCTCGAGCGCCTGGATCCGCTGGTCCTCCGCATTGCGCAGCTCGCCGACGCTATTCTCTACGCTGCGCAGCCGATTGCCGTTATCCTCGGTCTGACGAAGCATGTCGGTCAGCTGGCGCTCGAGCGCATCGAGGCGCTGGTCGAGACTCATGACCGAAGATTGCGTCGCGGCGGGGTCGTCGGAATAGCCGGCCGTGTCGGCGGGGCGGCCCTTGGGGAAGACGCGGCGCTGCATCTCGTCGACCTGGCGCTCGAGCCGCTGGATCCGCTGCTCGGGCGTCGGCGGCTGGCGTTGCGCGAGCGCAGTCGAGGCAGGCGCGACCGCAATGGCCGTCGTGGCAGCAAGCACGATGATCGGACGAATCAACTTCACTGGAAATTCCCCACGCTTCGATTGGGACGCGATCGTGCCGCGGAGCGCATTGCCCGCGGATGAATCCTATTGCGCGGCCGCGTTCGCGACAGGCTGAGCGGGGGCCGACGCGACCGGTGTCGGTGCAGCGGCGGGTCCGCGCATCAGGTCGGGGCCCTTGAGGCTGACCTTGGAAGCCACCTTGCCAGGCGGTCCGACCGGTGGCGCGACCGCCGAGCCGACATTGATCTTCAGCGCTTCGGGCTTGCCGGCCTTGAGCAGCGGCGCAACCGCCGTCGGCGGCACCGAATAGGTCTGGCCCGGGTTAAGCATGCCCTCGAACAAAGTCTTGCCCTGGTCGCTCACCTGGATCCACGCCGGAGCGACCGCCGTCAGGACGACCGGACCCTGCGCAGCCGGAGCGGCCGGTCCAGGCTGTTGCTGCGCGGGCTTCACCACAGGCGCAGCCGCCGCGACTTCGTTTTGGGCCGGAGCGCTCGGCTGCTCCAGCGACCGTTTGTTGAGCCAGCTCATGACGACGATCAGCAGGATGACGGCGACAACGGCACCGATCACCAGCCATTTCGGCATAGTCCGCGCCGGGTCGGCTGCCTCGATGACTTCCGACTGGGACGACGCGAAACGCTGGCCGCCCATCTCCTCGCGAAGCTGGTCGCCGATCTCGGCACGGTCGAGACCAACGGCGGACGCATAATTCTTCGCGAAACCGATCGTGTAGGTCGGGGCCGGCAGGTTGTCCCATTCGGCATTCTCGATGCTCTCGAGATGTCGCTGGGGAATGCGCGTCTGCGCCGCGATATCCTCGAGCGACAGGCCCTTTTCCTCGCGCGCGGCCCTCAATCGCTCGCCGACCGTCGGCTGAGCCGACTCGGCAGGCTCTTCGTCCATGGGCTCGGTTTCGATGTCGCGCTTGGGCATTGCTCCTGTTTGAGGCCTGAGCCGCAGGTGTCAACCAATGGTGACCGAATGTCGCCGCGCCCAGTCGGTCAGCGCCTTGCGCATGTCCCGCGGTGGCCGGGCGAGCAGCTGGTCGAGACGGGAGCGCACGGCCGATGCGTCGAGCGAACGCACCATGGCCTTGACCGGGCCGACACCTGCCGGAGTGATCGAGAATTTCTCCGCTCCAAGGCCGATCAGCGCCATGGCCTCCAGCGGACGGCCAGCCATTTCGCCGCAGATGCGCGCCGGGACGCCGGCCGTTCGAGCCGCGTCGAGGATGCGCTTGAGGAAGCGGAGGATCGCGGGACTGAGCCAGTCGTAACGCTGTGCAAGCCGCGGGTCCGAGCGGTCGGCAGCGAAGAGGAATTGCGTAAGGTCATTGGTGCCGATCGAGATGAAGTCGACCTTTGGAAGCAACTGGTCGAGCATCTCCGCGAGGCTCGGCACTTCGAGCATGGCGCCGAACTCGATCCGCGTCGGGACCTTGCGATGCGCCTTGCGAGCCCATTCGACCTGCTCTTCGAACAGCGCACGTGCCTCGAGATATTCCCACGGTTCGGAAACCATCGGAAACATCACGCGCAGCATCTTGCCGCCCGATGCTTCGATCAGCGCCCGCGCCTGGGCCCACATCAGCGCCGAACGGTCGAGTGAAAGGCGCAGCGCGCGCCAGCCCATCGCGGGATTTTCCGCCTGCTCCTCGGCTTCGTCCGTGAGGTAGGGGAGCGCCTTGTCGCCGCCGATGTCGACGGTGCGGAAGACGACCGGCCGGTCGCCGGCATATTCGAGCACCTTGGTATAGAGCCGCTGCTGCCGTTCGCGGCCGGGCAGGGTCGCAGAGACGAGGAACTGGAACTCGGTGCGGAACAGGCCAATTCCGTCGGCGCCGGTCATCGGAAGGGCGGCCGCGTCCTCGGCAAGGCCGGCGTTGACCATCACGCTCACCTTGACGCCGTCGCGGGTCTGGGCGGGAAGGTTGCGGATTGCTGCGAATTGGGCGCGGCGCTTCTGGCTCAAGGCCATGCGCTGCTCAAAGCCTGAAAGGAGGGCGCGCGTCGGCCGGATGATGACGCTGCCGTTGTCGCCGTCGACGAGAATCGCCTCGCCGTCCTCGACGCTGTGGCGGATGTCGTGAAGACGGCCGATCACCGGCACGCCGATGGCCCTCGCGACAATCGTCATGTGCGAGGTGAGCGAGCCTTCCTCGAGAAGGACGGCCTTGAGCCGGCGGCGATCATATTCGAGCAGCTCGGCGGGGCCGAGGTTGCGGGCAATGAGCACGGTATCGTGGGTGAGGCCCGTCTGGGCCGCCGTGCCCATCCGGCCGGAGACGATGCGCAGCAGCCGGTTCGACAGGTCCTCGAGATCGTGCATCCGCTCCTGGAGCAGCGGGTCATCGATCTCCTGCATCCGGGCGCGCGTGCGCTGTTGCACCCGCTCGATCGCCGCTTCGGCGGTGAGGCCGCTGTCGATCGCCGAATTGATGCGCCTCGACCAGCCTTCGTCATAAGCGAACATGCGGTAGGTCTCGAGAATCTCCTGGTGCTCGCCGGCGGTCCCGAACTCAGCCTCCTTGGCCATATTGTCGATCTGCTCGCGCATCTTGCGGAAGGCCGAGTAAACGCGGTCGCGCTCGGCCTCGATGTCCTCCGCGACGGTATGCTCGACGACAATCCGCGGCTCGTGGAACACGGCCTGGCCCTTGGCCATTCCCGCGACCAGCTTGAGGCCCGACAGGCGCAGCGGGCCGGCGCTGCGAAGCCGGCTGCGACGCGCACCATCGACCAGGCGGGCGCCGCCGATCATCTCCGACAGCACCATGGCGACCGTCTGAAGTGCCTCGATCTCCACATCCTCGTAGCGACGCGGGTCGGCATTCTGGACCGCGAGCACGCCGATCGGGCTTTCGAGCCGCACGATCGGCACGCCGGCGAAACTATGGAAGCGCTCCTCCCCTGTCTCGGGGCGATACGCGAACGATGGATGCTGTGCCGCTTCGGCGAGGTTCAGGATGCGCGCCTCCGCCGCGATCGTACCGACAAGGCCCTCGCCCATCCGCAGACGCGTGATGTGGACGGCCTCCTTGCGAAGGCCGTGCGTGGCGAACAGCTCGAGGTAATTGTCGCGCAGCAAG
>DATCJM010000159.1:0-2502 GCA_036562805.1 Sphingomicrobium sp. | reverse complement strand
CTCCTCGTCTTCGCCGTGCTCGTCCTGCTCTATCGGCGGTTCCTTGCGCCATTCGTGAACATGGGCTCGCTGATCCTCGCGCCGCTTGGCGCAGCAATCGGCCTTCACGTCGCCGGGCAGCCGGTCTCGCTGCCGGTGCTGATCGGCGTCCTGATGTTGTTCGGAATCGTCGCCAAGAACTCGATCCTGCTCGTCGATTTCGCCGTCGAGATGATGAACCACGGAATGCCCAAGGACGAGGCGATCCACGAGGCCGGCCACAAGCGCGCCCAGCCGATCGTCATGACGACCGTGGCCATGGTCGCCGGAATGTTGCCCATCGCCTTGTCGATCACCGGGGACGCGAGCTGGCGCGCGCCGATGGGGGTGACGGTGATTGGCGGCCTCATCTTCTCGACGCTCCTGACGCTGCTTCTCGTGCCCGCTTATTTCTCGATCGCGATCTCGATCGAGGGCCGGATCGGGCGCGTCTTCCACCGTCTCATCGGCAGCGACGCGCATCAGGCCGGCGAGCCAGTTCCCGCGGAGTGAACCTCCGCGCGGGCTCAGCTATTGAGCCGGCATGAGGGCAATGACCAACGGCGCTCTGTCCCGCTTCAACCCGGCGCAGCCCGGAGCGCGCGGCATGAAGCTCGTCGCGACCGGGCTGCTCGTCGTCATGGCGGCGATCTTCGCCGTCAGCCGCGCGCTCGAACATGCCTATCCGGCGCTCGGCTACCTTAAGGCTTTTTCCGAGGCGGCCATGGTCGGCGGCCTCGCAGACTGGTTCGCAGTCACGGCGCTGTTCCGCCATCCGCTAGGGCTTCCGATCCCGCACACCGCGATCATCCCGCGCAACAAGGACCGGATCGGCGAGGCGCTCGCAAATTTCATCCGGGAGAATTTCCTGATTCCGCGCGTGGTTGCCCGCCGGATGCAGCGGCTCGATGTCGCCGGCGCGGCCGGCCGCTTCCTCCAGACGCCGGCGGGCGAAGGCACGCGAATCCGCGCCGGCGCGTCGCGCCTCATCGCCGACATCTTCGAGAGCCTCGATGACGAGCGGCTCGGCGGGATCGTCAAAGGCGCCATCTCGACCCGCCTTCGCAACGCGGAGGTCGCGCCGCTGCTCGGCCACGCGCTGGCTTCGGCAATCAACGAGGATCGCCACGTTCCGATGCTGGAGGCGGCGATCCGCTGGACCGCGCGCGCGCTCGACGCGAACGAGCAGTTCATTCGCGACATGGTCAAGAAGAAGGCGAACTGGGTGCTCAAGCTCGCGGGCCTCGAAAGCAAGCTCGCGGACGCGATCATCGACGGGTTGCGCAAGCTGACGGCCGAGATGTCGACCGATCCGGCACACCCGGTCCGTATCAAGGTAGAGGAAGCGCTCGCCCAGCTCGCCAACGATCTTCAGACCCGGCCTGAAACGCGGGATAGAGTCGAGGCAATCAAGGAGCAGCTGCTCGACAATCGCTCGGTGAGCCTGTGGCTCGACACGCTGTGGCAGAAGGGACGAGAAGCGATCATTCGCGCAGCGCGCAACCCCGACGCGGTGATGGCGGGCAAGCTCGGCGAAGTCATGAAATCGATGGGCGGCACGCTCGAGAAAGACGCGCGCATCCGGTCGGCGATCAACGAGTTCGCGCGTCGCGCCGTCGTCGGCATGGCGGCGAGCTACGGCGGCTCCATCGTCAAGCTCGTGTCCGAGACGATCCGCAGTTGGGACGCGCGCACGGTCACCGCTCGCCTCGAATCGGCCGTCGGGCGCGACCTCCAGTACATCCGGGTCAACGGCACGATCGTCGGCGGGCTGGTCGGGCTTATTCTCTACGTCGTGGACAAGCTGTGAGCGAGCTGGACGAACTCGCCGAAGCCGCGCGCAACCGCGGCCTCAAGCTGGTCCGGTCGCGTGTGCGCACGCCGACGAAGCGCCGCTTCGGGAAGGTCGGGCTGACCGACAAGTCGGGCAAGGCAGTATTCGGAATGGACGCCAAGGGGCCGACCGCGAAGCCCGAGGATGTTCAGGAATATCTGCGCAAACTGAACCTCAAGGACTGGGGCGCCTCGCTCGATGTCGCGGCGCCTCAGCGAAAGCGCACGGGCACCGGACGTACGCCGCGACCCGCTGCGAACGACGAGCCGCCTAAGGCGGAGCGCGCGCCGAAGCCGAAGCCGCCGCCGGAGCCCAAGATTCGCGATGCGAAGCCTGGAGATGCCCCGAGACTCGTCGAGCTCGTACGATTGCTCGACAAGGAGATCGATCAAAAGTCGCTCCGGACGAACCTTCGCCTGCTCAAAGAGGCCAGCGAAACGCCGCTCGTCGCAACGCTCGGGCGCGAGGTGGTGGGGCTGTGCGGTGTCAGCGCCCGGGTGATGGTCCATCGCGCCGCGCCGATCGGCCGCATCTCGCCGCTCGTCGTCGCCGAGGAAGCGCAGGGCCATGGCATCGGCCGAATGCTCGTCGAGGCCGCGGAAACGTGGATGCGCAAGAAGGGCTGCAACCTGGTCGAGGTCACCAGCAAC
>DATCJM010000088.1:0-5085 GCA_036562805.1 Sphingomicrobium sp. | reverse complement strand
ATAGTGAAGCGGGCGCCCGAAGGAGCGTCATCGCGGTCGTGCACGTCAATCTCCCCGTCGTGGCCTTTGACGATTGCCTGGGCGATGGCAAGGCCGAGGCCCGAGTGTCGTCCGAATTTCTCGCCCTGCGGCCGTACTGAGTGGAATCGGTTGAAAATGGCTTCACGCGCATCCGGAGGGACGCCGGGGCCTTCGTCGTCGATTCGGATGCGGATCTCGTCGCCAACATGGGCCGCGGCAATTTCGACCAGGCCTCCAGGCGGCGAGAAGCTCACCGCGTTGTCGATGATCGCGTTGATCGCGCGGGCGAGCCGGTCGGGCTTGCCCATGACGACGGCGGTTTCCCTGCGCGGACGGGCGAAGGCGATGCGCGCATCGCCTTTTTCCCGGCGGGTCTCCCAGCTCGAAACCAGTTGCTCGATCAGTGAGCCAAGGTCGACGGGTTCGAAGGTGGCGCGCGACAGCTCGGCGTCGGTCCTTGCCGCTTCGCCGATATCGTTGATGAGGCGGTCGAGCCTGCGGACATCGTCGCGGGCGATGGTCATCAGCTTGCCTCGAAGGTCCGGGTCCTCGACCCGGTCGAGCCCGTCGACCGCCGAGCGCAGCGAGGCGAGGGGGTTCTTGAGCTCGTGTGTCACGTCGGCCGCGAACGCCTCGATATTATCGATCCGCTGGCGCAGCGACTGGCTCATGTCGGACACGGCGCGCGCGAGCAGGCCGATCTCGTCGGTCCGCTTCGGCAGGCGCGGGACGTTGACCTCGCGCGAACGGCCGAGCCTGACCCGGTGAGCGGCGATTGCGAGCCGCCGCAGCGGCCTCACGATCGTTCTTGCAAGAAACATCGACAGCAGGACGGAAATGGCGACGACAAAGGCCATCGCCGCGATGATGAATCCGCGCTCGCGCCGCACCGTGTGGGTGAACGTCTGGTCGTTGTCGGTCGCGAGCAGCACATAACCGTTGAAGGGGACCGCCGACGAAATGACCGGCGTCAGGTCCGGCGCATCGCGGATCTTCGTCGTGGGGCGCCGTTGGTCCCGGGCGCGCATGGCCTCAGGCCAGGCCTGCAGCCGGTCGACCGACGGCTCGACATAATCCTCATAGCCTTTGGAGCGAACGATCACGTTAAAGGCGCGATCGAGCGTCCGGCCTATCGACGTCGTCCAACGTTCGCTCCTCGGATCGCGCAACTCGTAGGTGGGGCCCGTCAGCCGCCAGCTATCGATGAGAAGCGATCCATCCGGCCCGTAGAGCCGGAACCGGTCGTTGGTGACTTTCGACGCGGTGGCGAGAAGCGCCGGCCAATTCGCCGACGGTACGTGGTTCATTGCTGCGACTGCCGTTGCCGTTTCCAGCCGCGTCTGCTGCGTCCGCTCCTTGCTCAGGCGATGGCGGAAAACGTCGAGATAGAGCGTGCTGAGCACGACCAGCACCAACGTCAGAACATTGAGCGCGAGAATCCGATGGGTCAGCGTCCACCGCCCCGACCACCTCAGCTGTGGATCGGGCGGCTCACTGCTCGTCGAATCGATAACCGACGCCATAGAGGGTCTCGATTACATCGAACTCGGGGTCGATGGCGCGGAACTTGCGCCTGATGCGCTTGATATGACTGTCGATGGTGCGGTCGTCGACATAGACATCGTCGTTGTAGGCGACGTCGAGCAGCTGGTTCCGCGTTTTTACGACTCCGGGGCGCTGGGCGAGCGCTTCGAGAATCAGGAACTCGGTGACGGTCAGGCTTACGTCCTTGCCCTCCCAGCGCACCTTGTGCCGTGCCGGGTCCATCACAAGCCGGCCCCGCTCTAGCGGCGCCGGTTCGGCCTCGGAGGCTGTCGAGACGGCTTCCCCGCGCTCGAGCTCCTGCCGCCTCAGGATCGCGCGGATTCGCGCGATGAGAAGCCGCTGGGAGAAGGGCTTGGCGATATAATCGTCCGCGCCCATCGCAAGACCGAGCGCTTCGTCGAGCTCGTCGTCCTTGGACGTCAGGAAGATCACCGGCATCGAGCTGAACTCGCGCACCCGGCGCAGCAGCTCCATTCCGTCCAGGGTCGGCATCTTGATGTCGAATACGCCGAGGTCGGGCGGATTGTCGTTGATTGCCTTCAGCGCGACCATCGGATCGGAATAGACGCGGGTAACGAAGCCCTCCTGCTGGAGAGCGATGGACACCGAGGTCAGGATGTTCCGGTCATCATCGACCAGCGCGATCACCTGGCTCATTCGCCGCTCTGTCGATGCCTCTGCGTAATGACTGACCGGGGATAGACAGCGCGCCGGGACGAGACAAGAAGCTCCGTTCCGTTTTGACCGCGGACGCCTTTCGCGCCTATAGCGGTGGGTATTGAAGCGCTATGCGGCGGCAGGCCCGACACCGGTCGCCGCCGCTTTTGACATGTGGAAAGGGTAGATCGACAAGTGACGGACCGTGTTCCGCGCCAGGGCCTCGACGCGCAGGGTATCGCGACAGGCGCCGAAATCTTCTGGAATCTGACCACTGCGCCGCTCGTGGAGCATGCGGTGCGCCGCGGCGAGGGCCTCCTTGCAAAGGACGGTCCTCTCGTTGTTCGCACGGGCAAGCACACCGGGCGAAGCGCGCAGGACAAGTTCACGGTCAAGGACGAGCTCACCGACAACGTCATCTGGTGGAACAACGGCAACAAGCCGATGGACCCGGAAGCGTTCGAGCGTCTGCACAGCGATTTCCTGCTCGCGCTCGGCGACAAGGAACAGCTGTACGTCGCCGATCTCTACGGCGGTTCGCAGCCCGAGCACCGCGTCAGGGTTCGCGTCGTGAACGAGCTCGCCTGGCACAATCTTTTCATCCGCACGCTTCTCGTCCGGCCCGAAACCGACGAGCTGCCCGGCTTCGAGCCCGAATATACGATCATCGACCTGCCGAGCTTCCGCGCCGACCCCGAGCGCCACGGTAGCCGCAGCGAGACCGTCGTCGCGGTAAATTTCACCAAGAAGCTGATCCTGATTGGCGGCACATCCTACGCCGGCGAGATGAAGAAGTCGGTCTTCGGCCTCCTCAACTTCATCCTGCCACCGCAGGGCATCATGCCGATGCACTGCTCGGCCAACATCGGGCCCGACGGCGACACCGCGATTTTCTTCGGTCTTTCAGGCACCGGCAAGACGACGCTTTCCGCCGACCCCAACCGCACGCTCATCGGCGACGACGAGCATGGCTGGTCCGATACCGCAGTCTTCAACTTCGAAGGTGGCTGCTACGCCAAGATGATTCGGCTGTCGGCAGAGTCCGAGCCGGAGATCTACGCGACGACCAAGCGGTTCGGCACGGTCCTCGAAAATGTGGTGGTTGATCCGGAGACGCGCGAGCTCGATCTCGACGATCCGACGCTCGCCGAGAACAGCCGCGGTGCCTATCCGATCGACTTCATTCCCAATTCGTCGTCGGACAATCTCGGGCCCGTTCCCAAGAATGTCGTCATGCTCACCGCCGATGCCTTCGGCGTTCTTCCGCCGATCTCGAAGCTGACGCCCGACCAGGCGATGTATCACTTCCTGTCCGGCTACACGGCGAAGGTCGCAGGCACCGAGATCGGCGTTACCGAGCCCCAGGCAACCTTCTCGACCTGCTTCGGCGCGCCGTTCATGCCGCGTCATCCGTCGGTCTACGGCAATCTGCTCAAGAAGCGGATCGCCGAGGGCAGCGTCGATTGCTGGCTGGTCAACACCGGCTGGACCGGCGGCAAATATGGTGTCGGCAAGCGCATGCCGATCAAGGAAACGCGCGCGTTGCTGAACGCCGCGCTCGACGGCTCGCTGAAGAACGTCGAATTCCGCAAGGACCCGAACTTCGGCTTCGAAGTGCCCGTCGCAGTGCCCGGCGTCGACAGCAAGCTGCTCGATCCGCGCAGCACCTGGGCAGATCCGGCGGAATATGACGCCATGGCTGCGAAGCTCGTCGATCTGTTCGTCGAGAATTTCGCGCAATTCCGGGACCATGTGGACGAAGGTGTCCGCCAGGCGGCGCCGAAGGTAACCAACGGGCAGAGCCAGCAACAAGCGCAAGCCCAGGCCGCCCAGACCACCTCAGCTTAGGCCCGATCTCAGGTCGGGCCCTCCCCAAGGACCCGACCCATGAGCGAATTCAGACCCCGTTTCTTCGCCAGCGATGCCGACGTCGAGCAGGTGGGTGAGGGCCTTGTCACGCGCACGCTGGCGCGCGAGGAATGGACGCACGAAGCGCACTTGGCCGCGACGACCTACCTGCTGCTCCGGCGTCCGGACATCGACCTCGACCGCGAGCTGCCGGACCTCATCCGCCGCTACAATGAGAGCGTGGGCGGCGTGAACAGCGACACCGAAGGCTATCACGAGACGATCACGCGCGTGTTCCTGCACGGGGCGCGATTATTCCTCGAGGAAGCGAACCGCCGGGAGCCGCTGCACGCGCTGGTCAACGAATTGCTGGTGTCGCCGATGGGCGGGCGGGACTGGCCGCTGCGTTTCTATTCGCCGTCGCGGCTCTTCTCCGTCGAGGCGCGCAAACAGTTCGTCGAGCCGGACCTGCGAGCGCTGCCCTGATCCCGCATCTCTTTCATGACCGAATCAAGCGTGCGCCGGCACTCTATTATTGCTTGAACGCACTTTGATGCTGGCCGAAGAAACGCGCTTGTCGCGGAGGGGGAAATCGGATGAGGAATGTGGTTCGCCTGGGTGTGCTTGTGGCGGGGACGGCCGCGCTCCTGGTTCCTCCGGCCGCGTTCGCGGCCGTGCCGTTGCATCAACAACAGACGTCCGCCGATGCGTGGCTCAAAGCGCTTTACGATGCCTACTCGGCTTGGGACGAGAAGGAATCGGCGCAGATCGAGAACAGCCGCGGCGAAACCGAGAGCGCCGGCTACCTGCCACGCGTCGACGCAGCGTCGCAGCTCCGCCGCGAAGCCCATCTTAAGGACCTACTCGCGCAACTGAACGGCATTTCCCCGACACAATTGTCGCCGGACGCACAGGTCAATGCCGCGGTCTTCCGAACCATGCTCGAGAACCAGCTTGCCGATTATCATTTCCGTACTTGGGAGATGCCGTTCAACAGCGACAGCTCCTTTTGGA
>DATCJM010000073.1:0-1952 GCA_036562805.1 Sphingomicrobium sp. | reverse complement strand
ACACCGCGATGGGAGAGGTCGCGCAGATTTCGTGCGCGACTTCGTGGAGCAGCGCGCCCGAGCTTTCCTCAATCCCCTTGGAGCACAGGACCAGCGGCATGCCGGGGCAGGGCATGCGCTTCAAAATCGCACGCATATGCTGCGCCGGGGTTACCACTAGCCAGGCATCGCAATCGCCCAGCTCCGAGAAATTGCCGGTGGCGCGGATAGCGGGGCTGAGCTCGACGCCGGGCAGATAGACCGGATTCTGGTGAATTCGGTTGATCGCGCCGACTACGTCGTCCTCGAGCGCCCACAGCAGGGTGTCGCCGCCGTTCGCCGCGGCGACCTGCGCAAGCGCGGTGCCCCAGGCGCCGCCGCCGATGACGCCCAGCTTCACGCCTTGACCCCGGCGCCGCGGACCTTCTCGGCATCCGCGTCGAGTGGCCAGCGGGCGCGGGCCGGCGCATCGAGCCCGTCGACGAGGCCCGCTGCAAAGCGTTCGACGCCCGCCCAGGCGATCATCGCCGCATTGTCGGTGCACAGCCACGCGGGCGGAACGCTGAAGCGCCGGCCTTGCTCGACAGCGAGTGCGGCAAGCGCGGTCCGAATTGCGGCGTTCGCGGCGACGCCGCCCGCGACCACGAGCGCGGGTGCATCGCTCCTTGCCAGCGCGAGCCGGGTGCGGTCGACGAGGCAATCGACCACCGCCTGCTGGAAGCTCGCGGCTATATCCTCGCGGCGGTACGCGCCCGATGCCACGACCCGCTGAACCGCACTCTTGAGGCCGGCGAAGGAGAAATGCGGCTCGTCCGAGCCGACCAGCGGTCGGGGAAGCGCCACTGCAGTCCTGTCGCCATCCTCCGCGAGCGCCTCGATCGCCGGTCCGCCCGGATAGCCGAGGCCGAGCAATTTGGCCGCCTTGTCGAATGCTTCGCCGGCCGCATCGTCGATCGTCGTCGCGAGGCGCGAGTATTCGCCGACGCCGCGCACTTCGAGCAGCTGGCAGTGGCCGCCGGAGACGAGCAGCAGGAGGTACGGAAAGCCCAGATCGGGATCGACCAGGCGTGGGCTGAGCGCATGGCCTTCGAGGTGATTGACCGCGATCAGCGGCTTTCCGGCGGCGAGCGCGAGGCCCTTGCCGGCGAGAAGCGCGACCATCACGCCGCCGATGAGGCCTGGCCCCGCGGTCGCTGCGACGGCGTCGACCTCATCGAGCGATATCTTGGCGTCACTCACCACCTGCGCGATCAGGGCGGGCAGGATCTCGACATGGGCGCGCGCGGCGATCTCCGGGACGACGCCGCCATAGGGCCGGTGCGCGGCATTCTGGCCGACGACCCCCTGGGCGAGGATGCGCCGGTCGCTCGTCACCAGCGCGACGGCGCTGTCGTCGCACGAGGATTCGAGGCCGAGGACGAGAGATGGCTTCAAGGTCATTTCGTGCCCGGCCCTTTGCCTCATCCGCCACACTTGCACTAGTGGTGAAGGATGCAGGGACTTCGCCTCGGGACTCGCGGATCGCCGCTGGCGCTGGCACAGGCGCGCAAAGTGGCAGCGGCGATCGAAACGGCGCAGCGCTGGCCCGACGGCTGGGTCCAGATCGTGGAGATCACGACGACCGGCGACAAAATCAGGGACAGGCCGCTCGCCGAGATCGGCGGCAAGGGGCTGTGGACCAAGGAGCTCGACCGTGCGCTGCTGGCCGGCGAAGTCGATTTCTGCGTCCATTCGATGAAGGACGTCGAGAGCATTCGGCCGAAGGAAATCCATATCGCGGCCGTCCGCCCCCGCGGCGATGTGCGCGACCGGATCATCGGCGCAGAGTCGGTCGATGCGCTGAAGAAGGGCGCAACGGTCGGCACCTCGTCGCCGCGGCGCAAGGCGCAGCTGCTCCGGCTTCGCCCGGACCTCAACATCGTGACGCTGCGCGGGAATGTCGAAACGAGGCTGAAGGCGGTCGAGACGGGTAC
>DATCJM010000025.1:0-3064 GCA_036562805.1 Sphingomicrobium sp. | reverse complement strand
GTGTAGGTGTGCAGATTGACCCCCGCTAACCCATATGCCGCGGGCAAGAGAGTGGCGGCGGATTTCCCGTCCGGCCGGAACGCCTTTCCGTCGAGGAACAGCTCGGCGTCGAACTTGCCAGGGCCCCAGCTGGCAAGGACTTTGCGCGTGATCGCGTCAGTAACGCCGAGGAGCTTGTCGACCACCGAAAGATCCGGCGACAGGGCAATCACCGCGCCAACGTTCAGGTCGCGATTGGGCCAGCCGTCGAGCCGCTGGCCGATTCCCGGCGCGAACGAATTGTCCACGGTCGAGTGGCAAAGAGCGCATGTCACGCCCACGCTGACCAGGCGTTTCCCCGAAGGATCGAACACGCCCTTCACGCCGACGACCGCATTGAGCTTCAGCAACGCCAGGGTCGTCGCCGGATCGTCCAGGTCGACCGCTCCGCTGCGGATCGCCGCAACCACCGCCGGAGGCAGAGCGGCCGCGTCGACCTTGAGTCCCGCGGCAAGGGCGGCCTTGGGACTCAATCCGCCGCCTACGCCGCCGGCTTTCGCGCCTTGAATGGCCTGGTGCAGGTGGAGCGTCTGTCCCCAGAAGGCCTCGTCACCGAAGGTCTGGTAGCGGAAGGTCTCCCGCCCTTCGCTCAGCAATCGTGCGGCGTTCGCCTGACTTTGCGCTTCGAAGCTGGGCTCTGCGGGCTGCTGCGCAAAGCCGGCGCGATAACCGACCGCGGCGAGAGCGATGAATGCCGAGCCGGCGAGGAAGTACCGACTGATCCGACCATTAGACAAAGTAGCCGCCATTTCCGCCTCCGATGCGATTGCGCGAGAACCGATCGCCACAGCGGAAGCTCTAAGGAACATCATCAGCTGCCGCGATGATTTGAGTTACGGCAGCGGAACAACGTGGGAACGAGCGTCACTCACGCGCCTGGAGCTGCGCTGCAATGGGGCCAATTTCGAATATTTCCAGCCGGTTGAGCAAGCGCATCCAGCTTACGGACGGCGAAGTCCGGTTTCTCAATTCGCTGACGCTGCATCCGGCGAAAATGGAGCGCGGCCGGTTGATTCAGGGCGCAGGCGAGCCAGTCACGCACGCGTTCGTGCTGTTGAGCGGCTGGGCCATGACGTTCAGCGACTTTTCGGATGGATCGCGGCAGATTCGCCGCCTCCATTTCCCCGGCGACCTGCTCGCGATGCCAAGCATGGCCATGCGCCGCCACGCAGAGAACATCGAGGCGCTGACGGACGTCGTCTTCGCATGCTTCGAACGTCGAAAGCTTGCCGAACTTTTCGCGGCATATCCGCGAATTGCGATCATCATGTTCATCTTCGCGCAGGAGGAGCGAATCACTTATGGCGACCGGCTGTGTTCAATCGTGCGATCGCCATGCAAGGCGCGGATCGCATTCCTGATTCTCGACATCCTCGCCCGATTGCGAGCGGTCGACCCATCGGTCACGCGATCGTTCGAAATGCATCTGACGCGGGCGCAAATGGCTGAGGTGACCGGAATGACGCCGGTGCATGCGAGCCGGATGTGGAGTGAGCTCGTCGGCGAAGGCTTGATCAGCACCGACAACGGCTGCGTCACCGTTGAGGACGAAGCTGGGCTCGTCGCACTGTCCGGATTTTCGAGCCGAAACTCGGCACTCGATTTCAGCTGGGTTCCGGAGCCGGACGGAATCGCGCCGCCTTCGCCCGTGCTCGCGGTTCCCCGCCGGCAATTCGCTGGGCTGAGGGGACCGGCATGAAAGAAGGGCCGGCGGATCGCTCCACCGGCCCCTTCAATTCGTCGGATTGAGCGAGTGGGGTTAGAAGTCCATCCCGCCCATTCCGCCCATGCCGCCGCCGGCCATCGCGGGAGCCGGCTTGTCATCCGGCGCCTCGGCGATCGTCGCCTCGGTGGTGATGAGCAGGCCGGCGACCGAAGCCGCGTCCTGAAGCGCGGCACGAACGACCTTGGTCGGATCGATCACGCCCGCCTTGACGAGGTTCTCATATTCCTCGCTCTGGGCGTTGAAGCCGAGCGTCGGATCGTTGGCGTCGATCAGCTTGCCCGCGACGACGGCACCGTCATGACCCGCATTTTCGGCGATCTGCCGGAGCGGCGACTGAAGCGCCTTGCGGATGATGTCGATTCCGCGAGTCTGGTCGTCGTTCTCGCCCTTCAGGCCCTCGAGAGCCTTGGTCGCGTAGAGCAGCGCAGTGCCGCCGCCGGGAACGATGCCTTCCTCGACCGCGGCGCGGGTCGCATGGAGAGCGTCGTCGACGCGGTCCTTGCGCTCCTTCACCTCGATCTCCGACGCGCCACCGACCTTGATCACCGCAACGCCGCCGGCGAGCTTCGCCAGCCGCTCCTGCAGCTTCTCGCGGTCGTAGTCGGAGGTCGTGGTCTCGACCTGCTGACGGATCGCACCAACGCGACCCTCGATCCCTTCCTTTGCACCGGCACCGTCGACGATCGTCGTGTTGTCCTTGTCGATCGTGACGCGCTTGGCCTGGCCGAGCATGTTCAGGGTGACGCTCTCGAGCTTGATGCCGAGATCCTCGCTGATCATCTCGCCGCCGGTCAGGATGGCGATATCCTCGAGCATCGCCTTGCGGCGATCGCCAAAGCCGGGCGCCTTCACCGCCGCGACCTTGAGGCCGCCGCGCAGCTTGTTGACGACGAGCGTGGCCAGCGCCTCACCTTCGATGTCATCGGCGATGATGAGCAGCGGACGACCGCTCTGCACAACCGCCTCGAGGATCGGAAGCATCGCCTGGAGGTTGGACAGCTTCTTCTCGTGGATGAGAATGTACGGGTCGCTGAGCTCGACCTGCATCTTCTCGGGATTGGTGATGAAGTAAGGCGACAGGTAGCCGCGGTCGAACTGCATGCCCTCGACAACGTCGAGCTCGAACTCGAGACCCTTGGCCTCTTCGACCGTGATCACGCCTTCCTTGCCGACCTTCTCCATCGCTTCAGCGATCTTCTCGCCGACTTCCTTGTCGCCATTGGCCGAGATGATTCCGACCTGGGCGATCTCCTGGCTGCCCGACACGTCCTTCGAGCGCGCCTTGAGGTCGGCCACTAC
>DATCJM010000023.1:0-4353 GCA_036562805.1 Sphingomicrobium sp. | reverse complement strand
GCCCGCGCCCGCTGGCCACTCGACGCGGATGCCGAGAAGGTCCGCGGCGCCGGGGTCAAGGCGTGAAGCTGGGCGTCATCGGCGGCGGCGCCTGGGGTACCGCGCTTGCGCAGGTCGCCGCGGCGACCGGCGGCGACACCCTGCTGTGGGCCCTCGAGGACGACGTCGTCGGCGCGATCAACCGAATCCACCAGAATCCGGTCTATCTGGCCGGCGTCGAGCTCAGCCCCGCTATCCGCGCCACCGGCAATTTCTCGGAACTGGGCGATTGCGATGCCTGGCTAGTCGTAACCCCGGCGCAGCACATGCGTGCGATTTTGAAGCGCATGCCCTGCCCCGGCATGCCGCTGGTCCTGTGCTCCAAGGGGATCGAGGAAAGCTCGGGCGCGCTGCTCCACGAAGTCGCGCACGAAATCTGCGCGACCTCTCCCATCGCGGTGCTGTCGGGGCCGACTTTCGCGCATGAAGTCGCCGCCGGCATGCCGACAGCCGTCACGCTCGCCGCCGAAGATCTCGACCTTGCGCAGCAGCTACGCGACCGGATCGCCCGGCCGACCTTCCGGATCTATGTGTCCAGCGACGTCGCTGGGGCCGAGATCGGCGGCGCCGTGAAAAACGTCCTCGCGATAGCCTGCGGCGTCGTCGAGGGGAAAGGTCTCGGCCAGAACGCGCGCGCGGCGCTGATCGCTCGCGGATTTGCCGAAATGCGCCGCTTCGGGCTCGCGTGCGGCGCCCAAGCGGAGACGTTGTCGGGGCTTTCGGGCCTGGGCGACCTCGTTCTCACCTGCTCATCGACCAGCTCGCGCAATTACTCGCTCGGTGTCGGAATCGGCCAGGGCCGCTCGGCGACCGACCTGCTGTCCGACCGCACGACGGTTGCGGAGGGGGCATTCACGGCGCCCGTGCTCGCTCGCGTCGCGCGCGAGAAGCGAATCGACATGCCGATCGTCGACGCTGTCGATGCATTGATCGCCGGGCGCGCAAAGGTCGACGAGGTGCTCGACGGTCTGCTCTCCCGCCCGCCGCGCGCCGAGGGCGTCTAGAAATCGACCGCGATCCCCTTCTTCTCCCAGTCGCCGTAGCGGGTAGGGTCGAGCCGCTGCTCTTCGCCGGACGGCGGCGGCGGGGGGGCGACGGGTTCAGGCTCCGGCACCGGTGGCGAAGGACTGAGATGGGTCGGCGGTCTCACATGGTCGGGTCGTTTCATTGCACCAAGATGGCGAGCGGCGCTTCGCATGCCAAGCGCTGAAGGTGTCGACGCGCGGCGGGCGGCGCTTCAGCTGCTCGATTCGGTCCTCCGCCGTGGGCACACGCTCGATTTGGCCGCGACACATGTAAGGAACCTGTCCGCGGCCGATCGCGGTCTTGCCGTGGCAATTGCCGGCGAGGTGCTGCGCCGTATCCCCGATCTCGATGCGCTGATCGACGGCGCAACGCGGCAGCGGCTCCCCGACGACAGCAAGGCGCGGATGGTGCTCCGCCTCGCGCTTGCCCAGAAGATTGGCCTCGGGACCCCCGACCACGCACTTGTCGCGACCGCTCTGCCGCTCGTCGACGGCGGGCCTCGGCGCCTCGTGCACGGCGTGCTTGGAACCTTGCTCCGACGCGGCCTTCCCCGAATGGACTCGCCGCATCTGCCTCCGGAAGTCGAGCATCGCTGGCACGCCGCCTGGGGCATCGACGTCGTCGAGGCCGCCCGGCGGCAGATTGCGAACCGGCCCCCACTCGACCTGACGTTCGCGGACGAGGCGGAGGCGCAGGCCTATGCAACCGAGTGCGGCGGCCTCTCCCTGGCGCCGAAAAGCGTGCGGCTCGAAAGCTCGTCGGTTACCGAATTGCCGGGCTTCGAAGGCGGACGCTGGTGGGTGCAGGACCTCGCCGCATCGCTGCCCGCACGCCTCGTCCCCGGTAACGCACGCGAGGTGCTTGACCTCTGCGCGGCGCCTGGTGGGAAGACGATGCAGCTCGCGGCCTCCGGCCACGAGGTCACTGCGGTCGATTCGTCCGAAAGTCGTCTCGGACGACTGCGCGAGAATTTGCTGCGAACGAGGCTCGATGCGTCTCTCGTCGCGGCCGACGCATTGCAGTGGAAACCGAAGAGCAGCTTCGACGCTATCCTGCTCGATGCGCCTTGCTCCGCGACGGGCACTTTCCGCCGGCACCCGGAAGTGCTCTATCGCGCCCGCCCGAAGATCATCGCCGACAATGCCGAGCTTCAGTCCCGGCTTCTCGATCGCGCCGCGAACTGGCTCAAGCCCGGCGGGACTTTGGTCTATTCGGTCTGCTCGCTGGAACCGGAGGAAGGGGAGGCCGTGGTCGAGCCTTTCCTGGCCGCGCATGAGAATTTCAGGCTTGAGCCCGCGACGAATCTTCCCGACTTCGTCGGACCGGTAGACGGCGCCTTCGCGCGCATCCTCCCCGGCCTGCTCGAAGCCGAAGGAGGGCTCGACGGCTTCTTCATGGCGCGGCTTGTCCGCACCGCTTAATCCCGTCTAATCGGGCCCATGAACCAAAGCCGCTCTGGCCCGATCATCGCGCCTTCGATCCTCTCCGCCGACTTCGCGAAGCTCGGCGAGGAAGTGCGCGCGATTGATGATGCCGGCGCTGACTGGATCCATATCGACGTGATGGACGGCCATTTCGTGCCGAACCTCACAATCGGTCCGGGTGTCGTAAAGGCGCTTCGGCCCCACACGCAAAAGCCGTTCGACGTTCACCTGATGATCTCGCCCGTCGATCCGTTCCTCGACGCTTTTGCGGACGCGGGCGCGGACATCATCACCGTCCATCCCGAGGCCGGGCCGCACCTTCACCGGAGCATCCAGCGCGTGAAGTCGCTCGGCAAGAAAGCGGGCGTGTCGCTCAATCCCGCGACTCCCGCCAAGGCGCTCGATTACGTGCTCGAGGAGGTCGATCTCGTCCTGGTGATGAGCGTGAACCCCGGCTTCGGCGGGCAGAAGTTCATCTCCAGCCAGCTGCGGAAGATCGAGGCGATCGCCAATCGCATTGCGAAGGAATCGCTCGGCGCGATCGTCGAAGTCGACGGCGGCATCGACCCGCAAACGGCGCCGCAGGCGATCGCCGCCGGTGCGACCGCTCTCGTTGCGGGCACCGCCGTTTTCCGCGGCGGCCCCGCCGCTTATTCCGACAATATCAAGGCGCTCCGAGGCGCGAAATGAGCGACGGCTCGGCGGCCGAGCGCGCGATCGTTTCGAAGCTCGCGCGCGGTTCGCTCCTGTCGCGGCTGAAGGCCGGCAAGCAGCCGCTCAAGCTCGTTGCCGTCCCCCGCGACCATGTCCATGGCGACCGCGCGCGCGGCGAAGCCTTGCTCGCCGGGCGGTTCTCGGTTGGCAGCGAGACGATCCCGCTCAAGGATCTCGACGTTGCCGCGGTTGGCACGCGCGGCGCGCTTGCCGAGGATTTGCAGGGTTTCGCCTGGCTTCGCGATCTTGCGGCTGCGGCATCGCGCGAAAAAGGCGCGCGGCTTGCCGAGGCGGTGGTCGGGCGCTGGCTCCTCGTGCACGGCGCAAAGGTCGACGGCGCGTGGGCGCCACATTTGTGGGGCGAGCGGATCTTGTTCTGGACCGCTTATGCGCCATACATCCTGTCGAGCAGCGACGGCGGATATCGCTCCGCGCTGCTGAACACGCTGGCCCGCGGCGCACGGCACATCGAAGGAAGTGCCGACAAGGCGCCCGCCGGCCTCGATCGCGTCACTGCCTGGTGCGGCGTCGTTGCTGCCGGCCTCCTCGTTCAGGGCGGTGTGCCGCGTGTCGCGCGAGGCGAAGCCGGTCTGGCGCGGGCGCTTGCCAGCGCTCAGTTCGACGATGGCGGCCTCGTCAGCCGGTCGCCGTTCGAACAGGTGCGGCTGGTCGACCGGCTCGGTCTATTGAGGTCTTGCTACCAGGCGGCAAAGCAGACGATCCCCGAAGGCATAGAGGCCGCCGCGCAGGCGTCGCTCGCGGCGCTTCATGGCGTCACCATGGGCGACGGCGCACTGTCGAGCTGGCAGGGCTGCAACCCCTGCGACGCGGCTCGCCTGACAGCGCTGATCGAAGGCTGCGGCCTTCGCGCCCGGCCACTCAGGCAGGCGCGCGGCTGGGGTTACCAGCGCATGTCCGCGCTCGGCACTATCATCGTGGTCGACGCCGCGCCGCCGCCGCCTCAGAAGATCGCGGAGCAAGGTTCGGCCTCGACGCTCGCGTTCGAAATGTCCGACGGCGGACAGCGCCTCGTGGTCAATTGCGGCGGTCCGGCGAGTCTTCCGGCGACTCTACCCGATGAGCTCGTCCAGGCTCTGCGCAGCACCGCCGCTCATTCGACGCTCGTCCTCGCCGACACCAACTCGACCAA
>DATCJM010000366.1:0-4633 GCA_036562805.1 Sphingomicrobium sp. | reverse complement strand
AACTTCATATGCCGGGCAGAAGGAGCGCGATGGAAATGTCCAGGCGGGCGCTCCCGTCGTCCCCTTCGTCCTGGCCGTCGGCGTCACCGGCCATCGCGCGGAAGTTGTGGAGGCCGGCGACGTCGCGCGTCTTCGGGAGCGAGTCCGCCAGACCCTGCTACTGATCGAGGAAGGTGGCCGCGCGCTTCTGGAACGCGAGCGGGATTGCTTCGCCGCGGGAGCTCGCCGGCTGCGGTTCGTGTCTCCGATCGCCGATGGCGCCGACCAGATCGCGGCCGAGCTTGCGCTCGAGCTCGGCTGGGAGCTGCAGGCGATCCTGCCCTTCGCTCGCGAACATTATCGCGAAAGCCTCGCCAACCACGGTGCCCGCGAGCGATTCGATTGGCTGCTCGGCCGTTCGACCTGCCTCCTCGAGCTTCCCGGCGATCCCGCCGACAGCATGGATGCCTATGTGATGACCGGCCGGGCGACGGTGGCGCATTGCGACGTGCTGATCGCGATCTGGGACGGCAAGCCGCCGCGCGGTCGCGGAGGAACCGCAGAGGTCGTTCAGCTCGCTTTGACCCGCGGCACTGCAATCGTCCACGTGCCGCTCGACCCGGACAGTGAAACGCGGCTCCTGTGGTCGGCGTTCGACCCCGCGGTGGTTACTGTCGCCGACGATCCCAGCGTGGCTCGCGCACTGGACAAGACGCATGTGGATGCGGTGCTCACGGGACTTCTCATGCCGCCGCCCGACCGGCAGGAGCAGGAGTTCCTGAAATATTTCCTGCGCGAGAGGCTGCGGCATTTCAGGACGCGGATGGAATATCCGTTGCTACTCGCGGCCGCGGGAGTGAAGCGCTTCAATCCGCGCAACTTCACCGACAAATATTGCGCCGCGCAGATCCGTGACGAGTGGCAGCGGTATCGGACGAGCTGCGCCGACGCGCATAACATCATCGCGCCGATCGACCTGCTCGAAGAGGCTTATAGCTGGGCGGACCGCCTCGCCACCCACTTCGCGCAGACCTACCGCAGCGGGCACATCTTCAACTTCGTCCTAGGCGGCGTAGCCGTTTGCCTGGGCCTCAGCAGTTTCATGGCGCCGCATCTGAAGCTCGAAGAGGCGGTCCTGGAGATGCTGATCACCATCGGCATCATCGTGAACGCGCGCGTCGGGACGAAGCAGGAATGGCACCGTCGCTGGCTCGATTATCGCCAGCTCGCGGAGCGTTTGCGGCCGATGCGAACGCTGAAGCTGCTCGGGATTGCCGCACCGGATCCACCCGGGACGGAGACCAACCCCGTCCCTCGGCGGTGGATCGACTGGTACGCCGGCGGGATTTGGCGCGCGATGGGCTGCTCGTCCGGATCGATCAATGGGCAATGCGCCAATCGCCTCGCTAACGCGATAGCCGACCACGAGGTTGCGCCGCAGGTCGCCTACCACGAGCGCCATGCCGAGCAGATTGAAATGCTCGATCATCGGCTCGAGCTGATCGGCACGGTCCTCTTCGCGGCGACGTTCCTCGCATCGGCCGCCACGATCGTCAGCTATGCGGCGGACACGTGGTTCGTGAACCGCTACGGCAGCTGGTTCACGCTAATCTCGGCCGGTTTGCCTGCGCTCGGCACGGCCATCTTCGGGATACGGTTCCAGGCGGATTTCGGCGGCGACGCGGTCCGGTCGATGGCCACTGCGGACACGCTTCGTCACATCGATGAGGAGCTCCGCAAGGACATCAGTCTCTCGCGCACCGCCGACCTCGCCGAGCAGGCGGGTCGAATCATGTTGTCCGATCTCGACGAGTGGCGGCTGGTGAACCAGCAGCGGGACCTGTCCGTCGGTTAAACGTCGTCCGCATCGCCCCAGCGCCAGCGCCATCCCCCTTTCGTCGTTCGCGCGCAGATAACGCCGAACGCGACGGTCACCGGAACCACTGCGGCGACGAACTGCAATGGTCCGTGCCGCCGGAGCGTGACCACCAACACAGCAAGGATGGCCACGTAGAGGAGCGTGACGGCCCAGCCCTGCCAGCTGATCGGCAGGCCCGAACCGTAACCGTAGCGCTTCGGAGCGAACCATTCGGGCCCATCATTCATCCGATTTCTCCTTTGGCGGCCGTCCCCTTCTGCGTTGCGCGGGCGCCTTCAACTTCACTCCGCGCGCGCCGAGCGCCTCGCGGAGTAGGCACTCGACCTGCGCATTGACGCTGCGGAGCTCGGCCGCGGCGCAGCGTTCGACAGCCGCCCATAACGCCGGGTCGACGCGAAGCGGGAACGCCTTGCGGTCATCGGGCACCGGCAGCGCTTACTGGTAAAGGGTGCCGGTGTTGACGACGGGCTGGGTGTCGCGCTCGCCGCAGAGGACGACCATGAGGTTGGAAACCATCGCCGCGCGACGCTCGTCGTCGAGCTCAACGACCTTTTTCTCGGAAAGCGACGCAAGCGCCATCTCGACCATGCCAACCGCCCCTTCGACCAAGGTCTGACGCGCCGCGACGACCGCCTGCGCCTGCTGCCGGCGAAGCATCGCATTGGCGATCTCAGTGGCATAGGCGAGATAAGTGAAGCCGCACTCGTCGATGGCAATTCCGGCGACCGACAAGCGCGCCTGCAGCTCCTTCTTGAGCTCGACCCCGACCACGTCGTGGTTGCCGCGAAGCGTCACTTCCTGATGTTCGTAATCGTCATAGGGATAGCGCGAGCCGATCGTCCGGATCGCCGCTTCGACCTGGACCCGGACGAACTGCTTGTAATCGTCGACGTCGAATAGTGCCTGCGCCGTATCGACAACGCGCCACATGATCTGCGCGGCGATGTCTATCGGGTTGCCGCGAAGATCGTTCACCTTGATCTTTTCCGAGATGAAATTGTTGGCACGGACCGAGACCTTCTTCTTGGCCATCCACGGCCATGTCCAGCGAAGTCCGGTGCTCCGGTCCGTCCCGCGGTACTCGCCGAACAAGGTGATCGCCGCCGCCTGGTTTGGCTGGAGCATGTAGAAGCCCGGCATCACGAGAATGAAGACGATGGTCGCGATGGCGATAATCGCAAAGCTCAGGACATCGTGAACGGCGCCGATCCGTTGAATGCCGTAGATGTCGGCGAGGATCGCCAGCAAGAGGACGATCAGCATGACGTAGCCGCCCGAGGTTCCCGCCTCGCGCTCGCTCGTTGCCGTCAACGCAATGACTTTTCCGTCGGCCACTTCCGCTCTCCTTAAATTTGATATCATAATAATATAGTTTGCCGCGACCGTCAACTGGCGCCCGTGCCTGGTGGTCGCTATGGCCGCCGGCATGGCGGACAGACGATGGCGACTGGTGGTCCACGGCGGCGCGGGGTCGATGCGCCCGGGACGGCTCGATCCCGAACAGGAAAAATGCGCGCGTGCGGGCCTCGAAGCAGCTCTCTCTGCAGGCGCCGCAATCCTCGACAAGCGCGAAGGTGCGCTCGATGCCGTGGAGGCCGCCGTCCGAGTGCTGGAAGAGGATGAATGTTTCAATGCGGGGCGCGGTAGCGTGCTCACCGCGACCGGCTGCATCGAGCTTGATGCCGCGATCATGGACGGACGCACGCGCGCTGCGGGAGCCGTCGCGGGCCTACGGACGACCCGCGCGCCGATCAGCCTTGCCCGCCGCTTGCTGGACGAGGGACCGCACGTCTTTCTGTCAGGAAAGGGCGGCGATGACTTCGCGCGCGACGCCGGCGTGGAGCAGGTCGACAACAAATGGTTCGAGGTTCCGGAGCGGCGGCGGCAGCTTGAGGAACTGCTCGGCGAAGGCGGCTTCGACGACGAGATCAAGTACGGCACCGTCGGAGCCGTCGCGGTCGACCTCGACGGACATGTTGCCGTGGCTACCTCGACGGGCGGCCTCACCGCCAAGCGCTGGGGCCGCGTTGGAGATTCGCCGCTGATCGGTGCGGGGACTTATGCCGACGACCGCTCCGCAGCGGTCTCGGCGACCGGGTCCGGCGAATATTTCATCCGGGCGGTGGCTGCGCACCAGCTTGCGGAGCGCGTGAGGCTTGCCGGCGAATCGCTGCAGGAGGCACTCGACGCCGTCCTCGGCGACATCGCAACTCTGGGCGGCAAGGGTGGCCTCATCGCCGTTGCTCCTGACGGCGAGGCCGCCTGGGGATTCACGACGCCAGCAATGTACCGCGGCATGGCCGACGCGACCGGTCGGACCGTGCGTGTCTATTCGGACGACGAGGAGCGGTAGGGCAGGTCCTGCCGCAGCCATTCCGCTTCGCTGGCAACCGCCGCCCGCTCCGTTTCGAGGAAGTCGGCGACCGCGTCGCGAAAGCTGGAATTAGGGATGAAGTGCGCGCTGCTGGTGATTACCGGCTCGTAGCCGCGAGCAATCTTGTGCTCGCCTTGGGCGCCTGCCTGGACGGAGGCGAGCCCGTGATCGATCGCCCATTCGAGCGCCTGGTAATAGCAAAGTTCGAAATGGAGGAACGGCACTTCGTCGATCGTACCCCAGTAGCGGCCATAAAGCGTGCGAGGCCCGACGAAGTTCAGCGCGGCCGCGATCGGAATCCTATCGCGACAGGCGACGAACAAGAGAGCGCTGTCGCCCATCCGATCTCCGACGAGATCGAAGAAGTGCCGCGTCAGGTAGGGGCGACCCCACTTGCGAGC
>DATCJM010000364.1:0-8440 GCA_036562805.1 Sphingomicrobium sp. | reverse complement strand
GTGCGATTCGGCGCATAGAGCTGGACGTCCACTTCATCCGGCGGCGGCGCTGTGCCCATCTGCGGATCGACCACGAATTCGATCACGATGATCGCCGTGACAAGCAGCGCCAGGCAAGCGCCGATCACCTGCTCCCGGCTGCGTTGGCCGAGGAAAGCGGCGAGATCGCGCAACGCCGCGCGAGGACCCGACGGCTTCGGGAAGAAAGACATGCGTGCAAAGATAGGCGCGCCGCGCCTGCCGCGCCAGATTGACCCTTCAGTCGAGCTCGAAGCGGGAGCGTGACGATGACTGTCGAGGGGACCGGGCGTCCGTCCTCCGTCGCCGGCTGATAGCGCCAATGCGCGATCACATATTCTCTAATGCGCGGCGGCCTCGAGGCGCTGGACTGCACGATCGCGCCCCATTGCGGTCACGAGCGGCGCCATTTCGGGTCCGCTTTCGCGGCCGGTGAGCGCGAGGCGAAGCGGATGGAAAAGGTCGCGGCCCTTCTTTCCGGTCGTGCGCTTCAGCTCGTCGGCAAGGGCGCGCCACGGCTGCTCCGACCAATCGAGCTTCCCGGCGATGGCCGCGGCATCACGGACCAGCAGTCGCTCGTCATCGCCAAGCTCGGGCGGCTCAATGTCCCCGTGGAGCACCTCGAGCCATGCCGAAATGTCGTCGAGCCGCTCGAGGTTGCCACGCAGGACGAGCCAATCCTGTTCTGTCGCGCCGTCCGGCAAACGGTCCGAAACCGCTGCATAGTCGAGTTGGTGGAGAAGCCGCGCATTGATCAGCTCGACTTCGTGCGGATCGAAATGCGCGGGGGCGCGGCCGAACGTCGAGAAATCGAACGTCGAAGCAAGCTCGTCGAGTGACGCGATCGGCTCGACCGGCTGGGACGTGCCGATCCGAGCCAGCACGTCCAGAAGCGCGATTGGCTCGACGCGTTCCTCGCGCAAATGCTGCGCGCCGTAGGAGCCGAGCCGCTTCGACAGCTTGCCCTCCGCAGCCACGAGCAGCGCTTCATGGGCAAACCGGGGCGGCTTGGCTCCCAGCGCCTCGAACATCTGGATCTGGACGGCACTATTGGAGACATGATCCTCGCCGCGGACCACATCCGTGATGCGAAGCTCGACATCGTCGATGACGCTGGGCAGCAGGTAGAGCCAGCTTCCGTCTTCGCGCCGCACCACGGGATCGCTGAGCAGCTTCGGATCGAACTTCTGCTCGCCGCGGATGAGGTCGTTCCAGGCGATCGGCGAATCGTGATCGAGCCGAAAACGCCAGTGCGGCGGGCGCCCCTCCCGCACCGGCGCGTCCTCCGGCTTTCGCTCGTAGACCGGCGGCAGGCCGCGCCCGAGCAGGACCTTACGGCGAAGCTCGAGCTCGTCCGGTGTCTCGTAGCAGGCATAGACGCGGCCGGCGGTCTTCAGCTTGTCGAATTCGCGTTCGTAAATGTCGAAGCGTTCGGACTGGCGAACCACCTTGTCGGGCGTGAGGCCAAGCCAGTCGAGGTCGTCGCGGATCGCCTGGTCAAACTCCTGGGTCGAGCGTTCGCGATCGGTATCGTCGATGCGCAGGACGAACGTCCCGCCCTCCCTCCGCGCGAAGAGGAAGTTGTGAAGCGCCGTGCGAATGTTGCCGACGTGGAGACGGCCCGTCGGCGAGGGTGCGAAACGGGTAACGACGCTCATTGCGGCAGCTTCGTCTTCGGACCCGTGTGGAAAAAATTGCTGATCGGGTAGCGCCGGTCGCGGCCGAAGTTGCGGCTCCCGATCTTCACGCCAGGCGGTGCCTGCCGACGCTTATACTCAGCTTTGAGCAGCTTCGATTCAATGTCGGCGACGAGGCGGACGTCCTCGCCCGTCGCGTTCGCCACTTCGCCGACCGACATTTCGTTGTCGACCAGGCCTTCGAGGGTCCGGTCGAGCACCGAATAAGGCGGGAGGCTGTCCTCATCCTTTTGCCCCGGACTGAGCTCGGCGGTCGGCGGCTTGGTGATCACCCGCTCGGGCATCACCGGCCCGTCGGGCCCTAGTCCGGTCTCCGGCTTGTTCTCATTGCGCCAGCGCGACAGAGCGAAGACGGTCGTCTTGTAGGCGTCTTTCAGGACCGAATATCCGCCCGCCATGTCACCGTAGAGCGTAGCATAGCCAACGCTCATCTCGCTCTTGTTGCCCGTGGTCAGAACCATCTGGCCGCCGGCGTTCGACAGCGCCATCAGCGCGACCATGCGAAGGCGGGCCTGGACGTTCTCGGCGGCGAGGCCGGTCAGCTGGGGAAGCATCTCGTCGAGCGCTTCGACGCCGGGCGCGATCGAGATGACGTCATGGCGGCAGCCAAGCAGCCGCGCGCACTCCCGCGCATCCTCGAGGCTCTCCTCGCTCGTAAATTTCGACGGAAGCATTACGCACGACACGCGTGACGCTCCGAGCGCATCGACCGCGATCGCTGCAGATAAAGCGCTGTCGATCCCGCCGGACAGGCCGAGGATCACGCCCTTGAAGCCGTTGCGCTCCACATAATCGTGAAGGCCGAGCATCATCGCGCGGTAGATGTCCTCAGGATAGGCATCCAGCGCGTGCCGCTCGCGCGTCTCGCACTTCCAGCCGTCAGGCTGGCGGACCCACTCGGTCATGATGAAGGATTCGACCCAGTCGGGCATCTGCAGGACGATCTCGCCGTCGGGATGCATGACGAACGACGAGCCGTCGAAGACGATTTCGTCCTGCCCGCCTACACGATTGAGGAAAACGAGCGGAAGACCCGTGCTCGTGGTTCGGGCGCGCGCCAGGCGCTCGCGTATATCGATCTTGTCGAGCTCGAACGGGCTTCCGTGCGGAACGAGGAAAAACGCCGCGCCAAGCTCGGCGAGATGCGCGCAGACGGGCTCGAGCCACATGTCCTCGCAGATCGGGATGCCCAACTTGATTCCGCGCCACTCGATCGGGCTCGGCAGCGGTCCGGGCGCGAAAATCCTCTTTTCGTCGAACGTGCCGTAATTCGGAAGCTCATGCTTGAACGTGCGGCCGACGACCCTGCCGCCGTCGGCAAGCAGCATCGTATTGTAGAGCAGGCCCGCTTCCTGCGTGATCGTGCCGATCAGCATCGCGGGCCCAGGTTCGATGGTCGCGGCGACGAGCTCGTCGGTGCATTCGTGAGCGCGACGAACGAATTCCGGCTTCAGCACCAGATCCTCGGGCGGGTAGCCGATCAGCTGGAGCTCCGGGCACAGGAGAAGGTCTGCGCCCTTCGCCCTCCGTCGCATCTCGAGCATCGCCGCCGCATTGCCCTCGAGATCGCCAACGCGCTGGTTCATTTGCGCGAGCGCGATCTTCAGGCGCGAAGTGCCATCGGCAGTCATGCGCGCGATTTAGCGACCATCCTTGAGGCCGCAACCTTTACGGAACGCGGACTCGCTCGCTAATGGCGAGTCGCCGCTGGGGATATCGACATGAAATTGCTTGCCGGGAACAGCAACCTGCCGCTGGCCCGTTCGATTTCCAACTATCTGGAAGTGCCGTTGACCGACGCGAGCGTGCGCCGGTTCGCGGATGAGGAAGTGTTCGTCGAGATCAACGAGAACGTCCGCGGCGAGGACGTGTTCGTGATCCAGTCGACCAGCTATCCGGCGAACGACAATCTGATGGAGCTGTTGATCTGCATCGACGCGCTTCGTCGCGCGTCCGCCCGTCGGGTGACGGCCGTGCTGCCCTATTTCGGCTATGCGCGCCAGGACCGGAAACCCGGGCCCCGAACGCCGATCTCGGCCAAGCTTGTTGCAAACCTGATCACGACCGCCGGCGCGAACCGCGTGCTGTCGATCGACCTCCATGCTGGCCAGATCCAGGGCTTCTTCGATATTCCGACAGACAACCTGTTCGCGTCTCCGGTGATTGCGACGGACATCCATGCCCGGTTCGGCAACCGCGACCTCCTCGTCGTCTCGCCCGACGTCGGCGGCGTGGTTCGTGCGCGCGGCCTCGCCAAGCGGCTCAACAACGCGCCGCTCGCGATCGTCGACAAGCGCCGCGAGCGCGCCGGCGAATCGGAGGTGATGAACATCATCGGCGACGTCGACGGGCGCACCTGCATCCTCGTTGACGACATCGTCGATTCCGCCGGCACCTTGTGCAACGCCGCCGCGGCGCTGAAGCAGCAGGGCGCGGTCGAGGTCTTCGCATATTGCACTCACGGCGTCCTTTCCGGCGGAGCGGCATCGCGAGTCTCCAAGTCCGAGCTTAGCGAGCTGGTCGTCACCGATTCGATCTGGAGCGGCGAGGCCGATGCCAAGGGGAGCAAGATTCGCCGTCTGACCATCGCGCCGCTGCTCGCCGAAGCGATCAAACGGATTTCGGACGAAGCGTCGGTTTCCAGCCTGTTCGACTGACCAGTGTGTAACCTCTACCGGATCGAGAAGAACCCCGACGCGATCCGGCGCATGTTCGCCGACGTCCAGATTTCGCTTACGTTCCCGGAAGGCATTCCCAACCTGCAGCCGCGCGACGTGCGCATCTCGGAAACGGCGCCGATCGTCCGGTGGAATGAGGAGAAAGGTGTCGCCGAGCTGGTCGAGCGACGCTGGTCCTGGCCGAGCCCCGCACGCAAGCCCGTGTTCAACATGCGGTCCGACGGGCGCGAGTTCCCGCGCGACCGCTGTCTCGCGATCGCGGATGGCTTCTACGAATATACGGCGCCCGACGACCCGAAGCAGAAGCGCAAGAATTGCTGGCTGTTCCGCCCGTCCGAGCGACAGGAGTTCGCGATTGCGGGGCTGCTTCGAACGACTCCCGAGGTCGGCGAGGCTTACACCTTGCTGACCGCGCCACCGGGACCGGACGTCGAGCCTTATCACAACCGCCAGATCGCGCTGCTTCGGCCCGATCAATGGCGTTCGTGGCTCGACGGCAGCGCGAAATCGCTCGACCTTCTGAAGCCCACCGCCGCAGGATGTCTCGACGTGGCGGCTGCTTGAGTCCTTTGGCCGTCCGCAGCGTTTGAGAATCATGCCTGCAGTGCTCATCACCGGCGCGAACCGCGGCATCGGGCTGGAGTTCGCGCGCCAATTTTCGAACCAGGGTTGGGACGTTATCGCGACGGCCCGCCAGTCCAATGCCGAACTGGATCAGCTCGGCGTCAGCGTTGAACCGCTCGATCTTTCCGATGCCGACGCCGTCGCCGATTTCGCGCGCCGTATCGACCGCCGGCTGGACCTTTTCATCGCCAATGCTGGGACCAACCAGCCCATGAACACGCAAGGAGCAGACAACGCCCGCGCATGGCAGACGATGATGATGGTCAACGCCATCGCCCCCTACCAGCTCGCAAGGGCGCTCCTCCCGCGGCTGGCCGACGGAGGCAAGGCGGTCGCCATCTCCAGCGGCATGGGCAGCATCGGTGACAATGGCGGCGGCTGGGTCCCATACCGGACGTCGAAGGCGGCGCTCAACATGGCCTGGAACTGCCTTGCGCTCGAAGCGCGGGAGCGGGGGGTGACCGCGGTCGTTCTAAGTCCGGGCTGGGTGAAGACGCGCATGGGCGGCACCGGCGCGGAAATCACCAGTGAGGAGAGCGTCAGCGACATGCGCGCCCTCATCGATCGGCTGACGATTGCAGACACCGGCCGGTTCCTCCGCCGCAGCGGCTCGGAAATCCCCTGGTAGGTTGCGTTCGGGGCTTCTCGCCTCTATAGGCCCGCGCTCTTCCAGACCTCTGGAATCAACAGAACGCGCCCGGCCAAAAGGGCTGCCGCGGCCGTTCGAGAACGTCAGGAGACGAAAATGCCCAAGCTCAAGACCAAGAGCGGCGTCAAAAAGCGCTTCAAGCTCACGGCGACGGGCAAGATCAAGCACGGGGTCGCCGGCAAGCGCCACCGCCTGATCAGCCACAACGCCAAGTACATCCGCCAGAACCGCGGCACGGAAATTCTCGCAGACGCCGACACGGCGCGCGTGAAGGCCTGGGCCCCGTACGGCCTGAAGTAGGAGGGCCGCTCAATGGCACGCGTCAAACGGGGTGTAACCACCCGCGCCAAGCACAAGCGGATCCTCGACAATGCGAAGGGCTATTACGGCCGCCGCAAGAACACGATCCGGATCGCCCGCCAGGCCGTCGAGAAGGCCGGGCAATACGCCTATCGCGACCGCAAGGTGAAGAAGCGGAGCTTCCGCGCTTTGTGGATCCAGCGCATCAACGCCGCGGTTCGCGCCGAGGGACTGACCTACGGCCAGTTCATCCACGCGCTGAACCTCGCCGGAATCACCCTCGACCGCAAAGTGCTCGCCGACATCGCGATGCACGAGGCAGAGGCTTTCAGCGCAATCATCGCCCAGGCGAAAAGCGCGCTGGAGAAGAAGGCAGCTTAAGCCTTCAAGCTTATCGAATCCAGGAAGGGCGTCGGGCGCAATCCCGGCGCCCTTTTCTTATGGCGCGACTGGGTCCCGCTCCAGCGCCGAGCGATCCCAATGCGCGAGGTCCGCAGCGGCGTCGTAGGTGGACTGAAAGAATTCCTGCAGCATGCGTTCCGGATTCTCCGCCGCGCGGACATCCGCATAGGGCAGGATGAATTCGCCGAAGCTTTCATCGAACTTGCCGTGGGCGACATCGGACGAGCGGAAGCCGTCGGCTTCGGGATAAACGTAGCTATAGAAAAAGGGCTCGGCCGCAGTGACCCCACCGGCCCAGAAGCCGGCGCTGCTTACTTCATGGCTGTACGCCTCGCGCGTGATCCGGTCGGGCAGGCCGGGGACTCCGCCCGGGTGCGGCGGAGCGCTGCGTCCCGAAAACCGGCTGACGGCGAGGTCGAAGCTTCCCCACCAGAAGTGTACCGGGCTCGCCTTGCCGGAGAAGCCGGCGCGAAATTCGGCGAACACTGGAAGGACCGCGGCCAGCGCCGCACGGAAGCGTTCGGCCGAGTCGCGGTCATAATCGCGGCGTTGCTTGTCCTGCGCGAACGGGATTGCGTCCGCGATCTCGCTCGGCTCTCCGTTGAACGACGACGGCAGGTCATGCCGCTCGAGAAGATCGACCAGGCGCCGATGAAGCGCGGCGATGCTGCCGGCATTGAGCGGAAGCTCCTCGCGCCCGCCGTCGCTGATCCACAGCACGATTGCGTGGCGGCACAGATCGAGCGTCAGCGTGAAGGTTCGCCCGCCGCTTGCCGCTGTCGGCATGATCCCCAGCCCGCGCGCGTTCGGCTGCAATGCGACGTGCCAGCCGTGATTCATCCATGGCGCATGCGCGACGCGAATCTTGCCGATCATCTGCGCAGCCAGATGGAGGATGGCGAGCGTCTCGTGATCGCGCTCGACGGTGAGTTCGGGCCAGCGGCTCATCCAAGCGGCTGTAGCACGCCTTTGCATTTTCCTTGAGGGCGCGGCTAAGGCGCTCGCCATGTCAGACGCTCTGCTCGACCGCATTGCCGCCGCCAAGGACCTCGCCGAACTCGATTCGGTGCGGGTGTCGGCGCTCGGCAAGTCAGGCTCGATCACGGCGATGCTGAAGTCGCTCGGCGCGATGGACCCGGAGACGCGCGCAGCGGAAGCGCCGAAAATCCATGCGCTCCGCGAGCAGGTCACGGAGGCGATTGCCGACCGCAAGGCGGCGCTTGAAGCAGCGGACCTCGACCGCAAGCTCGCGACCGAGCGCGTCGATTTGTCGCTTCCGGCACCGGAAAGCGTCTCGGGCACCGTGCATCCCGTCAGCCAGGTGATGGACGAACTCGCGGAAATCTTCGCCGACCTGGGCTTCTCCGTCGCCGAGGGGCCGGAGATCGAGACTCAATGGTATAATTTCACCGCGCTCAACATGCCCGAGAACCATCCGGCGCGGGCAATGCAGGACACCTTCTATCTCGAACCGCACCCCGGCGAAGATGAGCGCCGAGTCCTGCGCACCCACACGTCACCGGTCCAGATTCGCTCGATGCAGGACCATGGCGCGCCGATCCGGCTGATCGCACCCGGGCGCGTCTATCGATCCGACAGCGACGCGACCCACACGCCCATGTTCCACCAGATCGAGGGGCTGGTGATCGACAAGGCCATCACCCTCGGACACCTCAAGTGGACGCTCGAGACCTTCCTCAAGGCATTCTTCGAACGGGACGACATCGTGCTTCGGATGCGGCCCAGCTATTTCCCGTTCACGGAGCCGTCGGCCGAAGTCGATGTTGGCTGGTCGATGGAGAAGGGCCGGCGCGTCGTCGGCGGACAGCAGGGGTGGATGGAAGTGCTCGGCTCGGGGATGGTTCACCCGCGCGTTCTCACCAATGCCGGGCTCGACCCTGACGAGTGGCAGGGCTTCGCCTTCGGCACCGGCGTCGACCGGCTCGCGATGCTGAAATACGGAATGGACGACCTGCGCGCCTTCTTCGACGGCGATATACGTTGGCTCAAGCATTACGGCTTCCGCGCGCTTGACGTGCCGACGCTGTCTGGCGGGGTGGGCGCATGAAGTT
>DATCJM010000354.1:0-13196 GCA_036562805.1 Sphingomicrobium sp. | reverse complement strand
TCCTCGTCGGCGCCGGCCTCGTCAGGGCAGGCCGGTTCGTAGCTCTAGTACCGGAGCCGGTCATCGAAGGTTTCACAGTGGGCATCGCTCTGATCATCGCCGTCAGCCAGCTGAAGGATCTCTTGGGCATGTCGGCCGCCCACGTCCCGGCCGACCTGGTTCATGGATTGCCCGCTCTCTGGGCAGCACGCGGCCAGACAAACCTGACGGCGTTCGCGGTGGGGCTCAGCGCAATCGCCGGTATAGCACTTCTCCGTCGGCTCATGCCGTGGTTTCCGGGCTCATTGCTCGTCATTGGCATCGCTTCCGCGGCGGTCGCCACGCTCGATCTTCCGGTGGCCACGATATTCTCGCGCTTCGGCCAGCTTCCGTCCGGCCTCCCGGCTCCCTCGGTACCTCACCTTAGCGTCGCCAGGATAAGCGAACTACTGCCGTCGGCGTTCGTGATCGCATTCCTCGCCGCCGTTGAGTCATTGCTATCGGCGATTGTCGCGGACCGAATGATTGGAGGCAGGCACCGATCCGGCGCAGAACTCGTGGCTCAGGGTGCAGCGAACATCGTCTCGCCATTGTTCGGCGGACTTCCGGCAACAGGAGCAATTGCGCGCACTGCTACAAATGTCCGCGCTGGCGGACGCACGCCGGTCGCAGGCATTGTTCATGCGATCACGATCCTCGTGATCACGCTGGTCGCCGCTTCACTCGCCGGCTACCTCGCGATGCCCGCACTCGCCGGCCTGCTCATCGTCACGGCGTGGCTGATGAGCGAGCCGAGCCGTTGGTCCGAGCGCATGAGGCTACGTACAAGCGATCGAACTTTGTTTTTCATGACGATGATCCTGACGGTCGTAAGCAATCTGACGATTGCAATCGCTGTGGGTAGTGGCGCAGGTCTGGCACTCCGCATACTGCGGAAGGATGTCGAGCCCAACGAATGGACTCCGGCCGATCGTTCGAAACTGTAGCCAACGTTTCGGCCTCATCTACAACATCCTGAATCCACGACCTCACCGTGACATTATGGATCGCTGTCCAAATACGAGTAAGGAAAAGAGGCTTTGCGCCAACCCTGTCGCGCACCAAACAAAATTGGCCTCTATGTTAATAGCTGCGCATCGCTGGTGAGACGTCAAGTCCCGGATTTCGATCGAAGAAGTTGAACGGCCGGATCTTAAACGAATGCCACATCTCCGGCATCACCGGCCAATCCTCCGATCGGGTCTGGTGCCGGAACCCGATCGTGTACCACAGGACGAGGTCCTGGTCGGCGATCGACTGGTGGTCCGCAATGAACTGCGGCAGACCCTCCACCTTGCGGTTCTGGTTCGGGTACATGCCCGCGGCGAACGTCTCGTCCGGATTGTATCTCGTTACCCACAAGGAGCTGCCGGAGAAGGACGCGCGCTGCTGTTGCGGCTCGTCCGCATCGAGGATCGAAAGGTCCGAATGACCGGGCACTAGCTGATAACTGGTTGGATTGCCCAATGCGTTGCGGCGCGCGGCGCTTTCGACCCGGTACCATGCCGGCTGGTCCATCGTGTCGAGCGCCGTTTCCGTGCCGACGGTGGAACGCTCGGCCTGCCATAGACTGTGGCGGAGGGGATTGTTCGATAGTCTGCGCTTGACGAACTTGTCGACCACCAGCCGATTATCCTGCCCGTCGACATCGAGGTCGACGCGGAAGCTCATGAAATGGTCGTGATTGACGCCGACGAGATTGGGAGAGACGAGCGTCCCATATTGAGTGTCGGCCGCCGCCGTCGCGTCTTGCATCGTCTTGGCAGCGACGCCCTTGGTGGCGATGATTCCGTAAGCGCCTACGCGCACCTCGATTTCGCCGACCCGGTTGAAGGCATAGTCGAGGAGATAGTCGTAATTGCCCACTTCGGGCGCCATTCGGACCACCAGTTCCACGTCGGGTCGGCTCTCATGCGAGTCGGTGAAGAACTCGTAGTGGCGCCACAGCGGCTGGGCAGTGTCGCGCTCGAACACGCACACGACATTCTTCAACGTCAGTGGCTTGCCGTGGTCGTCCGATATCACCGCGTCCAGGAACTTGGCGTCGACCGGACAGTCGGAGCCGGCCTTCAGCGGCGAAGCGAGCGCGCCAAAGCCATATTCGCCGATGTCCATGTACGCCCGGTATGCCCACGTCTGCGACGGATCCATGTAGGGCACGAACATCTCGGCGGTGCTCAGCTGATAGGCGACCTGCCGGCGCTCGGTGCCGTCCTGATAGGTGATCCGCGAGATCACGGGACCAAGTCGCTTGTCGACGCGCAGATGGAAGTTCCATTTGTCCCAGCTGACGACCGAGCCGTCGATCGTGAAGTTCGGCCCTTGCGGAGAGAGGATCTGCACTGGCTTCGGCGGCTTGCGGGTGCTCGTCGCCGGGTCATAGGCCTCGGACGGCACAGCCTTCGGGATCGGCACCACGCCCTCGTCGATCAAGTCGATGACGGCGCCTTTGCGAACATCGACGATCGCGAGCAGGCCTTCGATCGGGCGCCCGTAAACATTGTTGACCGCGCCCTCCTTGTCGAAGCAAGGCACTTTCAACAGGCGAAGCCCGCGATAGCGTTCGTCGATCACCGGGCCGACCGTCAGCGGTGCGCAGATGATATTGTCGAAATTCGTGAACCCGCGCTTGGCCATCGCAGCCCTCCAGCGCGCGTCCTTCTTCACGACTTCGCTCGCGCCGAGGAACTCCTCGAACAGGATCGATGACTGGCGATCCTTGACCTCCGTCACGGAATCGACCTTGCCCGTCGTCAG
Source organism: Sphingomicrobium sp. (assembly GCA_036562805.1). Classification (GTDB taxonomy): domain Bacteria; phylum Pseudomonadota; class Alphaproteobacteria; order Sphingomonadales; family Sphingomonadaceae; genus Sphingomicrobium. Next base: position 10,421 of record DATCJM010000354.1, on the reverse strand, counting down.
GTTCACCGTTGCTTCGAAGAGCCGGCTTCCGTTCAAATAATCGGCACGGGCACGTCGTTCGAACGGCTGCCCCGGCGACCAGCTCAGGACCGCGGCCTTCGGATTTTCGAGCAGTGTGATGGTCGGGAAGCGGGTCTCCGCATTGGCCTGCCTTGCGGCGGTGAGGATTTCGACCGTGCGATTGATCTCGTCCGCTGTGAGCGCATCGAGGGGATTGGTCGGCGCCGCCGAGGCGGGGCCTGCGAGTGCAAGGGCCAATGCTGTCGCCGGAACCATCAATCTTCCGATCATCCCGCTCACTCCCCTGGCACTCGATAAAATGCTTAACCTGTTAAGTTCTTTGCCCGCAAGCAGGTTTCATCCTGATGCATTCGACCATTCGATGGGTTACGTGTCCAGCTTGATCACCCTGGATCCTGACGACATGCTGTCGATCGAAATCATCAATGGCTGACGACGCGAGCCGGCAACCGGTTGCACCGCGTCCGATGATGCGGCCGTTCGAGCGCTCGCTTCCGATGGCACTCCTGCGCGCGCGCGAAGCGGTGATGCGCGGGTTCCGGCAGCAGCTGCGCGAGCACGGTCTGAACGAGCAGGAGTGGCGCATCATGCGCGCTCTGATGGAGGTCGACAGGGTCGAGATCGGCGAGCTTGCCGAATGTGTCTTCATCCTGAAGCCGAGTGCGACGCGCACGATCAAGAACCTGGAAGCTCGCGGGATCGTCGATCGCACCCGATCGAACGCGGACCAGCGGCGGGCATTCATCGCGCTCACGGCGCGCGGGCGAAAGCTGTTCGAGCAGCTCGCGCCGCATTCGGAACTCGAATATGCCCGCATGACCAACCTGATCGGTGCCGCCGACATGCAGAAGCTCTATGAGCTGCTGCACCAGGTCACGGAGCGGCTGAACGGGTCGAAGATCGAGGGCTGAACGGCGGTCGAGCCCCCGCCCCGTTCACCTGTTGTTGAAGCCGAACCTCAGCGTCGCCCCAAACTGCCGCGGCGGCGCGTACATCTGCTCGACAAAACCAAGCAGGCCGAGATCGAGATCGTAGACCTTGTACTTCGAGTTGGTGAAGTTCTTCACCCACAGCGATCCCTGCCAGCGCTCGTCCGGCGAGGTCAGCGACACCGAGGCATTGCCGACAGCATAAGCGCGCTGGAACGAGACCTGCGAATTTGTGCCCTCGAGGAAGTGCCTGCTCGAATATTTGCCGTCGAGCTGGAACGCTAGCGTCCCGAAATGCACCGGCACGGTGTAACGCCCGAGCGCGTTGAGGCTGACGTGCGGCGCTTGCGGGAGCTCGGCATTGCGAGTGCCGGCGGGCGCGAAGACGCCGGGGACGAAATCGACCCTCGAATTCAGGAATGCGCCGCTCAGCGCGAGATCGAAATTACGGAACGGGCGGGTGAATAGCTCGATTTCGCCGCCCTTCACCGTCGCGTCCGAGTTCGTCACCTGCGGCTGCAGGTTGGTGAGCGAGAAGGCCTGATAATCGCGATAATCGTAATAAAAGGCCGAGAGGTTGAGCCGGGTGTTCCGCGCGAGCGTCGACTTCATGCCGACTTCATAGGCGTTGAGAACTTCGGGCTTGTGGCGGAAATCGGCGAGCGTGACGGTTGGCGCCGGCGACCAGTTGCCGCCTTTGATGCCGCGATTGTACGACAGGTAGAACAACAGGTCGCGGTGCGGCTTGTAGTTCAGCTGCGCGCGTGCGGCGACGTCACCATGATTGATCTTGTCGTCGCCGGCGAATTCCGGATTGGCCGCGATCTGCTGCGCGAAGTCGAACAGCACGGTGCCGTCAGGAATGGGATTCCCGTCCGCGTCGACCAGGCCGAAGCCAAGCGTCTGGAACGTGATCGACTTGTGGTCCTGCGACCAACGCAGGCCGAGGATGCCGGTGAGCTCGGCCGTGAAATCATATTCGCCCTGCCCGAACACCGACCAGTTCTTCGAGATGAGGTGGGTGAGGCCCTGGGTACGGGCCGCATCGGTCGGTGCCGCGTTGAAGACAGCGCCCGAAGCATCGAACTCGCCGTGGAAATCCATGTCGAGATAGTAAGCGCCCACTTGCCAGCGAACGCGCGGCGCATGGCCGGAGAAGCGGGCCTCCTGCGACCATTGCTTATGATGCGCGATGGTGTGGAAGGGAAAGAAGAACAGACCGCCGCCGGCGTCTTCGATATAATCCTTATCCAGCTTGCTGTAATTGCCGATGTAGGTGAAATCGACGTTGTCGGAGAAGCTGTGCGTGAGCTTCGCGGTGTTCGACCAAACCGTGCGGTTGAAGCCCGTGTGCATGTCCGACGCGTGTTTGAACACGTCGCCCGTGATCGGCGGTCCTGGGTTGATGCCGAGGCCGGTGACAGGGTCGAATTCCGCGAGGCGCACGAGATACTGCCCCGTCGGTACGTCGGTGTCCTTCGAATAGGATTCGATCACGCTCAGCAGTGTGCTCGGCCCAAGGTCGGCCTGGACGTTGGCGCGCATCGCCCAGCCGTTCGCCCCCTGGCTGGTGCGCCCGGTGGCCTTGTGCGGCCCGAGCGGGTTCAGCCCGAACGGGTCGGGATTGAAGCCTGCCTTCATCCAGCCGTTCGATTTCTCCCAGAAGCCGGCGACGCGCGCGCGGATTCCCGGCGCAAGCTGGCCGCCGATCGCGCCTTCGAGCTTGCGATCCGCCCAGTCCCCCCACGAGCCTTCGGCATAGCCGTTGAGCGTCGTCGAATCCGCGGTGTTGCTGATGAATTGAATCAAGCCGCCGGTTGCGTTGCGGCCGAATAGGGTTCCTTGCGGCCCGCGCAGCACCTCGATCCGCTGCAGGTCGAAAATCGGTAGCCCGAGCGCGTTCATGCTGCCGACGTAAACATCGTCCTGGTAGATGGCGACCGGCGCCTCGAGATTGTCCTGGAAGTTGTTCTGCGAGATTCCGCGCAGGTTGAAGGTCGTGAACGCGGGCGTCCAAGCGGACACCTCCAGGTTCGGCACCTGCTGGCTAATCTGCTGCATGTTGGTGAGGTTGAGCGTCTTGATCGTTTCGCCCGACAGCGCGGTGATCGAGATGCCGACGTCCTGGATCTTCTCCCTGCGCTTCTGCGCAGTAACGACGATCTCCTGGAAGACACCCTGATCCGTCGGAGCCTGCGCCACGCCCTGGCTGACCTTGTCGCTTTCGACCGTCGTCTGTCCGGGCGCGCCGAGATTCGGCCGCGGCGCGTTCGGATCGGACAGAGGCGGAGGCGTGTCAGGCGGCGACGAAGGCGCAGATTGCGCCAGCACCGGAAAAGCGATTGCGATCGACGCGAGTGCAGTCGTTCCACGAAGTAAGCAAGACCGAGCCTTCAACATCGCTGTGACCCCCCTGTTGCGCGACGACCGCCGAAGGCGTCCGAACGCCTCATCTGCTTAACATGTTAAATTCTTGCCGAGAAGCGGATTTCGCTGCGAATCTCGCCCAGCGAATCGTTGGGTCTGGCGTGCCGCGCATCACTGCGAACTATTGTGAGCGCGGCGTCGAAGCAGATCGGCGGAGGCGGTACGCACTGATCTCGAATGCGCCGCGCTTCGCGCCATGGATGCTCCGGCGAGGAGGCGGATGCGCTGAAAGTGAAGCTGCTCCTCGAGACCCCCGAATGCATGTCGAAGGCAAGCACCTGACCTACTGATGGACGACCTGGACGCTTGTATAGTCCTTCAGTCCCAAATCGCCGAACTCGACGCCGATCCCTGACCCTTTGACCCCTCCGAACGGCGCGAATGGCTTGATGCCGCCGTGGCTATTGACCCACGCCGTTCCGCATTCGAGTCGGTGTGCGACCGCTTTGGCTTTCTCGGGGTCCGACGACCAAGCAGATCCGCCAAGTCCAACGTCCAGCGCGTTCGCGCGTTCGATCGCGTCCTCGACGTCAGTGTAGCGCACCACGGGAAGCACGGGCCCGAACTGCTCTTCGTCGACGATGCGCATGCCGTCGGTCACGTCCGCGACGATGGTCACCGGATAAAAATAGCCGCGGCCTTTGGGCGCTTCGCCCCCGCAGAGGACGCGCGCGCCGTTTCGCTTCGCATCTTCGACGAGCTCGACAACCTTGTCGTACTGCATCTGGTTCTGGATCGGCCCGAGGACGCTCTTGTCATCGAGGCCATGGCCGACCTGGACATTTTTCGCGTAGTCGACGAGGGCGTCGCAGACCTCATCGTAAATTGGGTCGGCGACATAAAGGCGCTTCAACGCGGCGCAGGTCTGACCATTGTTGATGAATGCGCCCCAGAACAGCTGCTCCGCGATCTTTGCCGGGTCCGCGTCGGGCAAAACGATGCCGGCGTCGTTGCCCCCGAGCTCCAACGTGACCCGCTTCAGGTTGCCGGAGGCTGCCTGCATCACCTTCTTTCCTGTGGCGCATGAGCCCGTGAAAACGATCTTCTGTATACCGGGGTGCTCCGTCATCATCTGACCGAGATCATCCCTGCCGGCTACGACATTCAGCACGCCCGCGGGAACTACTTGATTGAGGATCTCCACTAGCCGGATCGTGCTAAGCGGTGTGTGCGGCGACGGCTTCAGCACCACCGTGTTTCCGGTCCGGATCGCCGGAACGAAATGCCAAATCGCGATAAGGATCGGGAAATTCCACGGCAGGATCGAGCCGACCACGCCCAGCGGCTTGCGATGAAGCTCGACGCGGCCGCTTTCGTCGTCGTTAAGCACTTCGACCGGCAAGTTGAGCGTGGCCGTGTGCCGGGCCCACGCCTCCGCGCCGTGCAGCTCGAAGCGAGAACCCATGCCATTCAGGGGCTTGCCCTGCTCGCGTGTCAGGAGCTCGGCGAGCTCCTCCATGTGCTCATGTAGCTTGTCGGCGATGCTGTTCACCACGGCCTTACGTTCGTCGTCGCTCGACCGGCTCCATGTCTTGTAAGCCTCGCGTGCCGCTTTCACCGCGGCGTCGAGATCCTCCTTGGTCGCGACGGGGCATTCGCCAACCAGCTCGCCGTTGCCCGGGTCGTGAATTTCGAGGTATTCGGAGGTCGGCACCTTGTCGCCACCGATGATGAGACCGTAGCGCTCCATCACATCCTGCATGCAGAAGACCCTCTCGAGGCCACGCATTCTGGAACCGAAAGGTCGTTGCTGTCTACAAGTTATTTAACATGTTCACTTGTTACGGCACGCCGGTGGGGTGGCACCGACTATGAGGCTCAACTTTCCGCTTCCGGCGCCCGTCAGTGAACTGCGTCGCAGCGAGCGCTGTCGCGGAAATGAGTCAAAAACGGACATTAGGTCCACGCGAAGCCGCCTGTCACGCCGCTGATTGGAAATGAGCGGGTCCTAGGTTCGAGCCCTAGTGCGTCGACCAATTTCCGCTTAATCGGCCGAAGTGCAGCGCCGCCGCTCCTTGACCGACATCGTACGGCTTGCGACGGCACAGCTGCTCCGGCTCGTCCCCGGCTCGGCTTCTCTCCGTCTCAAGCGCGATCTTCGCGACGCTGCGTGGCTACGCGAAGCGGATGCGGTCGTCGTCTCCTTTCCCAAGTCGGGGCGGACCTTCGTCCGCGCGATGGTCGCGCGATTGTACCAGCGACGCTTCGGGATCGATGAACGGGCCTTGCTCGAATTCCCGACACTGCGGCGTGCGCCGGGCGATGTGCCGCGAATCCTTTTCAGCCATGCGGGCGACGCGATGCGCCGACCTGACGAAATCCGGATCGACCCGTCGCAATTCGCCGGAAAGAACGTTGTCCTGATCGCCCGGCACCCGGGCGACATTGCGGTTTCGCGTTACCACCATCTGAAGCACCGCAGCCGTGACCGGGCGCGGCGGCGGTTAGCCGAGCAGCCGTTCGAATCCTTCGTGTGGGCGCCGGAAGGCGGCATTCCCTCGATCGTCGCTTTTCTCAATCAATTCGCTGCGCTGCCAGGCGTTACGATCCTGCGTTACGAAGATTTTCTCGCGAAGCCCGAACAGGCACTAGCAAAGCTGGCGAAAGCGATCGGTCTTAAGGCCAGCAAGCAAGACCTCGCCGATGCCGTCGCGTTCGGTAGCGTTCCGAGCCTCAAACAGCGCGAGCGCGAGGGCTATTTCACGTCGTCGCGTCTGCGGCGTGCCCGCAAAGGCGACGAGCAATCAGGCAAGGTGCGGACGGGAAAGAGCGGCGGCTACCGCGCCGAGCTCGATACGGAGACTGCCGCGGGGATCGATACCTATCTGCGCGAGAATCTCGATCCGCGCTTCGGTTATTCAGGAGTTTCGTAGCGCTGGCCGCGGCCAGAGCGCTTCCCAGCTCAGCCGGGCCGCTTCCCCGGCCCCGAATGCTTTCGCGAGGTCATGCACATCGCGCGCGACACCCGCAAAGTCGCCACGCTTCAGCCGCCGCCACGCCGACAAGCGCAACGCATAAGCAAGCCCTGGCCGATAGGCGGCCGTGCGCAGATATTCGGGATGACGGCGGACGAGCTCGACGTTCGCCGGGATCATATTGTCCTGCGCGGAAATCGCGTTCGCGTCCCAATATTTGACCCACAGCACCGCGTCCGTCGACGCGCAGTTGGCCAGCTCGGAAACGCGGATGAGGAAGTCGAAATCCTGCAGACGGCGCAGAGTCTCGTCGAACAGTCCCGCCTCTAGCGCGACGTCGCGTTTGACGGTGATCGACGGCGTCGCCTTCCACAAGCGGCGCGTGAAAAGGGCCGCGCGGAACTGCTCGCGTTGGGTGATCACCGGATTGCGGCGGATGACTTCCGCCTTGCGCGAGCCGGGCGGCTGGACCTTGATGAAGCTGTCGACGAGCAGATCCAGTCCCGGGCGTTTCTCGAATTCGCCGAAGACGAACGCCAGCTTGTTCGGAAGGTAGCGATCGTCGCTGTCGAGAAAGGCAAGCAGCGGAGAGCTCGCGCCTCGAATGCCCTCGTTGCGCGCGACATTGCCGCCGCGATTTCGAGGAAGACGGAGCAGCTGGACTCGCGGATCGGCAAATGACTCCGCGACCTGCGCGCTCTCATCTGTCGAGCCATCGTCGACGACGATCAGCTCGAAGTCGCTCAGCTCCTGGTCGATCACGCTCTGGATGGCCCGACGCAGCACGGCGGCGCGATTGTGGACCGGCAGGATGACCGAGATCTTTGCCATCACGAGGCCGCGGCCAGCCCCCGCGAGTGGGTGCCGCGCTGCTGATCCCACCAGCAGCTGAACATCGCGATCGCATAGAGGATGCGTCCGTGATCGGCTGTCCCGCTGCGATGCTCGTCGAACAATCGCTCCACACCGCTGGAATCGAGAAAGCCGAGGTCGGCGGCGCCCGACGAGCGCCACGCCTCGCGCGCGAAATCGCTGAAGCCGCCCATGAACCAGTCGGCGAACGGCAATTGAAAGCCGATCTTGCGCTGCGATAGCGCGCCCGTCGGCAGCCACGGCTCGACCGCGCGGCGGAGCACATATTTGCCGGTGCTTCCCCTGAGCTTCATCTCGGCGGGCATGGTGAGTGCCCACTCGACGAGCCGGTGCGAGAGAAACGGCACACGCGCCTCGAGCGAATGGGCCATGCTGGACCGATCGAGACGTTGGCACAGCGAGGCGGGCAGATGCACGGTGAGATCGCCGAGCATGAACTGCTCCAAGGCGGTTAGCGGCGGCCGTTCCTGCACCGGGAAGTAAGCCGCGGCGCGCGCTGCGAAGCCGTCACGCAGAGCGTGCTGTTCGAGAAAATCGCGCGTGTAGATGCGCTCGCGCACCGCTGGTGTCGTGATCGAAACGGCCGCGAAGAAGCGTTCGTAACCGTCGCGGAGGCGTGCTCCCTCGACGAACTGGCGCGCGAGCTGGCGGCCGTAATTCCATTTGCGCCAATTGAGTTGCGGGATAGCGCCGGCGAGCCCTCCGGCGCCCACCGCTTCGATCAGCGGCTTCCAGCGTGCCATGCGCTGCGCCCAGCGCTGCCGGTTGTAGCCGAGGAAGACCTCGTCCCCTCCCTCGCCGCAAAGAACGACCTTCACATGCTGGGCAGCCGTTCGCGACAAGTACCACAGCGGGACGGCCGAAGTAGCGGCCGTGGGTTCGTCGAACGCCCACTGGACCGCAGGGAGCAGGTCGGCAGCGGTCTGTGGCACCATCGGCAGCACAATGTGCTCGGCGCCGACGTGCGCGGCGATGCGTGCCGCCGCTGCCGTCTCGTCGCGCGGCGAACCCGGGAAGCCGACCGTGAACGCCTTGAACGCGCTTGAGGAAGTCCGCGCCATCGCCGCGGCCACGGCGGACGAATCGACCCCCCCGGACAGGAACGCTCCGACGGGGACGTCCGAGAGCATGTGGTTGCTGACGCTGTCGACCACGCGGCGACGCGTCTCCTCCACCCACTCGCTTTCCGAGAGGTCGGTGCGGACGCTGATCGCCGGTCGCCAGAAGCGGCGCACGTCCGCGCCGCCCTTGGCGCCGATGTGCAGCACATGGCCGGGGTCGAGGGGTCGTACTTCAGCGAAGATCGTTCGCGGCGGCAGCGTGTGGCCGAAACAGAAGAAATCGTCGACGCCGTCGCCATCGAGCTCGAAACGGTGCTCCGGCAGCGACCGCAGCGCATTGATTTCCGAGCCGAAGGCGAGCCCGCCGCTTTGCTCGGTGACGAACAGCGGCTTGATGCCGATCGGGTCGCGCGCGAGCACCAGCCGCTTGTCGAGCTTGTCCCAGATGGCGACCGTATACATGCCTTCGAGGCGCGTCCATGCATCGTCGCCCCATCGAAGATAGGCGGCAAGGATCGTCTCGGTGTCGCTATGATCCGTCTGAAACGCGTAGCTCCGCTCCAGCTCGCGCCGCAGCTCAGGATGGTTGTAGATTTCGCCGTTGAACACGATCGCGTGACGCGCATCCGGGCTAAAAATCGGCTGATGACCGCCGTCGACGTCGATGATGCTGAGCCGACGCATGCCGAAGCCGAAGTCGCCGTCGGTGAGATAGCCCGCGTCGTCGGGGCCCCTGTGGCGAAGCCGATCGCATGCAGCGGCGAGTGCGCTTTGCGGCACCGGCTTGCCGCCGCGCCTGTACCAGCCCGCAATTCCGCACATGGTTTTTCCTGACCTCGGCGCTTAATGGCGGCGGTGGGCATGAACGACAAGACGGGCCAGCAAATCCGCGTCTGGGCGCTGCTTGGACCACACCGGGGCGACAACAACCAGGTGCTTGCCCTGGCCGAGGCGCTCGGGCTGCCGTTCGAAGAGAAATGGTTGGAGTACAATCAGCTTCGTCGGCTCCAGCCGGGACTGCTCGGCGCGACCTTGAAAAGCGTCGCCGGCGACGCTCGCGCCCAGCTTGAGGGCGAGCCGCCCGACCTCACCATCTCGACGGGTCACCGGAGCGTTCCCGTGGTCCGCGCGCTGCGCAAGCGAGCGAACGGGAGAATGCGCGCAGTCCACCTCGGCTATCCGCGGATTTCGCCACGACACTTCGACCTCGTAGTGCCGACGCCGGAGTATCCGGTGCCCGACGCGCCCAACGTCGTCCGGATCCCGTTTGCGCTCAGCCCACATCGGGCTCGCGAGATCGATCCAGGGGATCGCGAGACGCTGATGGCTTTACCGGAGCCTCGCCGGCTCTTCCTCATCGGCGGTCCAACCCTCTACTGGGAATTATCGGAGAAGCGGACGCTGCGCGCGGTGCGGCGGCTTTTGCGTGTCGCCGCGTGGGCGGGCGGTTCGGTCGTTGTCGTCGGGAGTCCAAGAACCCCACCGGAACTGCTCGCCGAGGCCGGCCACACGCTCGTCGAGTCGTCCGTCCCCACGCTTCTGGCGCCGACCGAGGGGCCGCCGTCGTATGCGGCGCTGATCGAAACCGCCGACGAAATCTACGTTACCGCCGACAGCGTTGCGATGGTCGCCGACGCGGTCAACACCGGCAAGCCGGTCGGTATCGTCCGCATCGACCGAAGCCGGCTCGGGCGCATGGCAATGGCGCTCGCCGACCGCATTCGTCCGGGCAAAAGGCTTTTCCCGCGCGACCTTCGCTTCTTCTGGGCGTCGCTTGCCGATCATGGATTTGGTGGGACGATCGACGAGCCGCTGGCAAGCCACCCGCCGGATTATACCGCCGAGATCGCCGAGCGGGTCAGGCGGCTTTTGAAGGTACCGGCTGAGCGGGCCAAAGCTCCCCGCGATGGCGGTCGATGAGCGCTTCGGAGTCGGGACGAACGTGCCCCCGCGCGATTTCTTGCCGTACTTGCTCGCGATTGATGACTCCGACGTCGATCGCTTCGGCAAGGAGGCCGTAAAAATACGCCTCCTGCTTCCGGTCGGGATGGCGGGTGTAATTGGGCGCAAGCTTGCGAACGATCGGCAGCGCGAAGTTCAACAGCCCCCGCTCCTTGAAGGTGAAGTCGATCGGCAGGCCGGTCTTCCACGGCTGCGTCCGGCGCTTGGTGTTGTGAAGCAGCTTCGTCCGCGGA
>DATCJM010000340.1:0-4683 GCA_036562805.1 Sphingomicrobium sp. | reverse complement strand
GACGTCCTGATCATCGAGGATGAGCCGATCATCGCGATGGATATCGAGACGATCGTGCGTGACCTCGGCCATAACGTCACCGGAGTCGCGGTGACGCGCGACGAGGCGGTCGCACAGGCCCGCCAGCATCCGCCGGGCCTCGTTCTCGCCGACATCCAGCTCGCCGACGACTCGAGCGGCATCGACGCGGTGAAGGATATCCTCGCCGAATTCTCGGTGCCGGTGATCTTCATCACCGCATTTCCGGAACGGCTGCTGACGGGGACTCGTCCCGAGCCGACCTTCCTGATCACCAAGCCGTTTCAGCGCTCGACCGTCAAAGCAGCGATCGCCCAGGCGCTCTTCTTCGACGCGGCAACCGTTCCAGCTGCGTAATTGCGGAACACGCTTCCGGTCGGCGCGTTGGCCGGGAGAACAGTGATTTCGTGACGAGAGCATAATGGCTGATCCACGGCATTCCGATCCCTCGGTAGTGACGACCACGACCGAGGCGCGCGCCGGCTCCACGCCGGGCGTGACACGCAATGTCCTGGTGATCGGCACGTTGCTGGTGATCATCATTTTCACGGTGATCGTCTTGGTTGGGCTGCGCTGAGCACCTACCTCCTGTCACAATCGCTGTTCATGTTCGGTCCAACAGCGGGCGGCCACCGTCGCGCGCGGTAAAGGGTGGGGTTTAGTTTGGCAGAAGAGCTCGAACAGGACGGACCAGCAAGCGCCCCGGCCGAGCCGGTGCCGCTGCCCGATGACGAGTTCAAGGATCAGCTCGCCGCCGTCATTCCGCACCTTCGCGCCTTCGGCCGCTCCTTGTCGGGCAGCCGCGACCTCGCGGACGACCTCGTCCAGGAGACGTTGCTCAAGGCATGGGCGGCGAGAAAGCGCTTCCAGGCGGGCACGAACATGCGCGCGTGGACCTTCATCATCCTTCGCAACCTGTTTCTCAGCCAGATGCGGCGGGCGCGTTTCAAGGGCGAGTGGGACGACATCACCGCGTCGAAAATTCTCGCCGCGCCTGCGAGCCAGGACCGCCACATCGAACTTGGCGACATGCAGCGCGCGCTGATGCACCTGCCGCAGCCGCAGCGCGAGGCGCTGATTCTCGTCGGGGCGGGCGGCTTTGCCTATGAGGAAGCGGCGGAGATCTGCGGATGTGCGGTCGGCACGATCAAGAGCCGGGTCGCGCGCGGACGAGTCGCGCTCGAGCAATTGCTGTCGAGCGGGAAGCTGCCGTCGCGGCGGCAGCACAAGACGGACCCGGACAAGTCGGCGCTCCAGACGATCATGGGCGAGGTCGACGACCTCAGCCGCGACCACGAAAGCGGGATCTAAGCCTAGTTCAGCTTGCGAAGAAGCTCGGCGAAATCGCGGTCGCACGGTTCCGACGCCGCCGCCTCGAATGCGCGACGCAGCGCAGCCGTGATGCCGGCATGGGTCGACGGAACATCCAACTGGATGATTCGGCGGTCCATCGCACCCAGGTCCGGCACGGAAACGTCTTCTCTCTCCACCTTCATCGCCATTGCAAACGAGCCAAACCGCGAGGAAGTTTCCTCGCGATGAGCCCTCCGGAAGCGAAAATCATAGGATGAGTCGCGGTAGCAACAGTGCCGGGTCGTCGGCGACGCGCCGCGCTGCAATCAGTCGGGCGGAAGCGCACTCGCCCTTTCTGAGGGAAGCGCTTCGGCTTTACTCGGAAGTCGGAGACGCCTTCGCCACTGGCGGTGCGACCGCTGCGGTCGACCTGGCGCTCGCACGTGAGGCGGACCTCGCGGTCGGCCCGCGCCTCCGCAGGCGGCGCCACGCGCTCGCTCTCGCGGTTGCGCTCGGCGACCTTGGCGGCGAGCTTCCGCTCGAGCAGGTGACCGCGTTGCTGTCCGATTTCGCCGACGCCGCAATCGACGAGGCGGTGTGCGCGGCGATTGAGGAACGCGTGCCCGGCGCTGACCCTCGTGGGTTCGCGGTCATCGCAATGGGCAAGCTCGGAAGCCATGAGCTCAACTATTCGTCGGATGTCGACCTGCTCTTCCTGTTCGATCCGGCGACGCTGCCCCGGCGGGAGCGCGACGACCCGGGAGAAGCCGCGGTTCGCATCGGTCGGAGGGTCATCGAGCTTCTGCAGAAGCGCACGGAAGATGGCTATGTCGAGCGCGTGGACCTGCGCCTGCGGCCGTCGCCGGAGGTAACGCCGATCGCGCTCCCGATCGACGCGGCCATTTCGCATTATGAATCGAGCGCGCTGCCATGGGAGCGCGCGGCGTTCATCCGGGCGCGGGCGGCGGCGGGCGATGTGGCACTCGGGCAGCGATTTCTCCATGCGATCGAGCCGTTCGTCTGGCGCCGTTCGCTCGATTTCGGGGTGATCGAGGAGGTGCGGCAGATTTCCGCGCGAATCCGCGACCATTTCGCTCAAGGCGCCGAGATCGGCCCGGGCTATGACCTCAAGCGCGGGCGCGGCGGAATCCGCGAGGTCGAGTTCTTCGTCCAGATCCAGCAGATGATCCACGGCGGGCGCGATCCGGCGGTGCGCTGTCCTGCGACTCTCGACGCGATCGAAGCGCTGCTCGCCGCTGGCCATCTGGACGCCGGCAGCGCGGATGAGCTGGCGCAAGCGTATCGGCTTCTGCGAACCATCGAACATCGCGTGCAGATGATCGCGGACGCGCAAACCCACCTGCTGCCTGCGAGCGATGCGCAACTTGATGAGGTTGCGCGGCTCGACGGCCTCGATGACGGCGACGCCCTGCTCGCAATGCTTCGTCCGCACGTCGAAGCCGTTGGCCGGACCTTCGACGGCATCTCGAGCGGTGACCGCACGAGCCTGTCCGGCGATCCCGACATCCTCCGCGATGAGTTGATCGCGCTCGGGCTCGGCGACGCGGACGCAGCCGCGCGGCATGTGGACCGTTGGCGGTCAGGCAAGGCTCGCTCGCTTCGATCGCCGGCGGCGCGCCACGCGTTCGAGGCGATGCTTCCCGCGCTGCTCCGCGCAATTGCCGCGGGTGCGCACCCTGACCATGCGCTCAACCGGCTCAGCGATATTGTCGAACGCCTCTCGACCGGCGTGAATTTCTTCCGCCTGCTCGAGGCGCGGCCGGAGCTCGCCGAGCTCCTCGCCAAGATCCTCGCGCACGCGCCCGCTCTTGCGGACCAGCTCGCCCGCCGCCCGGAGCTGTTCGAGGGACTATTCGATGCGTCGAGCTTCGCCATGCCGCCGCCCGCCGACGAGCTGGCCGCCCTTCTCTCCGATGCAATGCGCGGCCAACCCTATGACGTCGCGCTCGACCGGGTGCGCCGGCTGGTCAACGAGCGGCGGTTCGCGCTCGGCGTCCAGTTGATCGATCGCCGCCGCGACCCGCTCGAGGTCACAGAAGGCTATGCCCGTGTCGCCGAAGGCGCACTGATCGCGCTGGCCGAGCAATCGCAGCGAGAGTTCGAGAAGCTCCACGGCCGGTTCGCTGATGGTGAGCTAGTCGTCATCGGCCTCGGCCGCTTCGGCGGACATTCACTGACGCACGCGTCCGATCTCGACATCATTTACCTGCATACCGCGAAGCAGGGGACGGTGTCGGATGGGCAAAAGCCGCTCGGTCCCAACGACTATTTCAATCGGCTGACGAGCCGCGTGACGTCGGCACTCAGCGTTCCAACGGCTGCCGGCCCGCTATACGACGTCGATACGCGCCTTAGGCCGGAAGGCGCGAAAGGCATGCTGACCGTGTCCCTCGACGCGTTCGAGCGCTATCAGCGGGATGAAGCGTGGACCTGGGAACATATGGCGCTTTGTCGCGCGCGTCCCGTCTTCGGATCGCCCGCCGCGAGGGAACGGACGGCCGCCACCATTGAGGAAATTCTGAAAATGCCGCGCGACCGCGGGAAAGTGGTCGCCGACGCGGTGAAGATGCGTGCGGATATGGAACGGCACAAACCCCCACAGGGGCCGCTCGACGTCAAGCTGGGTCCGGGCGGACTCGTCGACCTCGAATTCGCGACCCATGTGCTTCAGCTGACCACTCACTCCGGGCTGAATCCTCGGCTGGAAGAAGCACTCACCGGGCTCGCCGCCGACGATTTGGTAGCGGCAAATATTGTCGACGCGCTAAAATTGCTTTCGCGAATGCTGGTGATGATGCGTCTCGTCGCACCGGGCAACGTCAAGCCGACCGCGGACACGTGGCAACTGGTCGCTGAAGCCTGCGGGGCTCCGAACTGGGACGAGCTTCTTGCCGAGCATGATGCGGCGCGGCAGAGCATTGCCGGGCTCTGGAACGGCATCAAAGAGGGTAAGCAATGATCAACGAGGGCGACAAGGCACCGGCCATCACGGCGACGGCAAGCGATGGCAGCAATGTGAACTTCGCGTCGCCCGGGCAAAAGCTCGTGCTCTATTTCTACCCCAAGGACGACACGTCAGGCTGCACGCGCGAGGCGCAGGACTTCACCGCGCTCGCCGACGACTTCAAGAAGGCCGGCGCGAAGGTCGTCGGGCTGTCACGCGACGCGATGAAGAGCCATGAGAAATTCATCGGCAAATATGACCTCGCTGTGCCGCTGATCTCCGACCAGGACGGAAAGATCTCGGACGCGTTCGGCACCTGGGTCCAAAAGTCGATGTACGGCCGCAAATATATGGGGATGGAGCGCGCGACCTATCTGATCGCGGCCGACGGGCGGGTGGTAAAGGCG
>DATCJM010000338.1:0-2028 GCA_036562805.1 Sphingomicrobium sp. | reverse complement strand
TTCGCCGCGGCGCGGAACTCGGCGATGAGATCGAGCGAGCGCGGGTAGGGCGGGCCCTTGAACTTCCACTTGGCGAGGAAGCGGGCGAGCGCCTGGTCGACGGCGTCTTCGCCGAGCCGCTCCTGGAGCAGGTACATCGCGACCGACCCCTTCCGGTAGTGGATGTAGGGCTGGTTCTCGACGCGATCGAGCGGAAGCTCCTCCACTGCCTCGCCGGCGCGGCTGCGCAAGTACATGTCGAGCTCATATTTGAGGAAGCGGCGGATCTTGTCCGGGCCGTAGAGGTGCTTCATCACCATCAGCGCGGAATATTGGGCGAGCGTTTCGCTCATGATCGTATCGCCCTGCATGTCGGCGCCGACGACCTGGTGCGCCCAATATTGATGGGCGACCTCATGGCTGACGATGTAAGTGGTGAAGTCGATCTTCGTCGGATCATTGGTGTTGGAATTGAAGCCGGCGCTTTCCGAATAAGCCATGGTGCCGGCGAACGACTGGGCGAAGCTGGCATAGCCGGGGAATTCGATGATCCGCGCGTAATTGAACTGATAGGGCCCGAAATGCGCCCGGTAATAATCGAGCGAGGTGCCGAGCGCGTTCAGGATCTTGTCGACGTTCCAGTCGTGGCCCGGGTGATAATAGACCGACAGCTTGAGGCCGTTGTGCATCCGCGTCACGACATCGTAGCGGGCGGACTGGATCGAGAAGAAGTTGAGGATCGGCGCGGGGCTCACGAAGCGACTGGTGTGACGCCCGCCCGCGACCGTGTCGGAGACCTGGTTGCCGGGCGCGATCGGGGTCTGGTCGGCCGAGGTCGAGACGCGGATGTCGCTCATCACCCAGTCGGCGTGGATATAGTTGCGGTCGACGGCGCTCATGTCCTCGAGCCTGGGCGGGCGAAGCTCGTCCGGCAGGTGCTGCCGGCGGCGCTTGGCGCGGTCGGTGAGCAAGCCGCTGCGGTCCATGCCGATCCGCGGCGCGAAGGCGAAATTGTTCACGAACGTGCCGTTCTCGAGAATGTCGGTCGGCGGGGTGCCGGCGGTGAAGCCGCGGTGCCAGATCTGCGACTTCCAGGTCAGCGCCGCCGTCGCTCCGGGTGCCAGCGGCGTGGCGAAGCGGTAGATTCGATAGCCGAACTCCGGATCGTCGTAGACCAGGCGCGCGCCCGCGATCGCGAGCTGGAGGAACTGGACGGCGCGGTCGCCGCGGCGGACGTGCACGTCGCGGATCGGTGCATTGGTCTTGTTCTGAAGGTCGTAACGGCCGTCGACGACGAGCCTGCGATCTTTCGGGAAGATCTGCACGTTCATCGTCACGCGCGTGACCAGCGGCATCGGCAGATTTTCGAACTTCAGATATTTGCGCTCGTAATCGGCCTGGTACTTCTCGATGTCGTCGGAGGTCCGGTACTGGTTGAGGACCTTGATATTGTAATAGCCGTAGGCGCCGGTGACGCCCATCAGGATCGCGGCGATGGCGAGGATCGCGAGCGAGGTCCCGCTGGTCCGCCGGCCGATATGCTTGAGGCGCGTGCGTAGCCCGGTGTTGGTCCCCCGCGGCCACAGCCAGTGGGCGACGACGACGAGGATCGCCGCGAAGCACAGCCAGTAGAATTGGAAGACCGCCGAGCCGAACCAGAAGCTGCCCTGGCCGACGAAGTCGCTCAACGGGACGTTCGGTCCCTCGCCATAGCGGTAAAGCGGGTCCGACCAGCCGGTGTTGCTGAGGAAGATGCCGGCGACGAACCAGACGAACAGGATCGCCCAGCCGGCATATTTATTGGGGGTCAGGACCTGAACGAAGACGGCGAGCACGGCGATCTGCAGCCCGTCGATCGCGGCAGGCAGGATGAACCAGCTGAGATAGTGGAGCACGCCGAACTGGTGTGCGCCGCCGATCGCTTCGTAGATCAGGCCCGTGACCATTGCGGCGACGTTGACGAGCAGCAGAACGACGAAGATGGCGACGATCTTCGGGACGGTGATCACCCAGCTTTCGACCGGGGTCGAATCGATGATCTCGCTCAAG
>DATCJM010000290.1:0-18820 GCA_036562805.1 Sphingomicrobium sp. | reverse complement strand
GTCCACAAGGGCGCAAAGGCGCCCGAGGCGGCGGGAGAGATACACACCGACTTCGAGCGCGGCTTCATCCGCGCCGAGACGATCAGCTACGACGATTACATCGCCTGCGGCGGCGAAGCCGGCGCTCGCGACGCGGGCAAGCTACGCTCCGAAGGCAAGGATTATGTCGTGCAGGACGGCGACGTGATGCTGTTCCGCTTCAACGTCTGACCGCTAGGGCCCCGTCGTTCCCCTCGCCTCGCGGCAAAGCATCCAGCTGAGGAAGGCGGCGACCACGATCGCGATATAGCTGCACCACATCGGAATAGGGTGGTTGCCGATCACGACCTGGAACGGCTTGATCAAGCGGATGATGTGAACGATCGCCGCAAGTGCGAACAGCGCAGCGGCGATCCACGTAAACGGTCTTGAACGATTCATGCGCGCCTCCCCTCTGCAGCGATTATAGCTGTTCCGGCGCCGTCATGGAATCGCGCTCGAACAGGCGCTCTGCACGGCGGAGCGTAATCAGTACCCACAACAGGCCGAACGACCAGCCGCCCACCACGTCGCTCGGCCAGTGAACGCCGAGCATTACGCGGCTGAGCCCAACCAGCAGCGACAATAGGATCGCACCGGCTGCGGCGGCGCGTCGCCAGCCGGGCGGCGCCAGCGCCAGCGCCAGCGTCAAATAGAAGATCATCGAGCTCGTCGCGTGGCCGCTCGGGAAGGACGACGTCTTGACGACGACCAGATGGGGTTCGAGCGTCGGTCGCGCGCGCGCGATCCACAGCTTCTGAACCTCGCTCAGCCCCCGGCCAAGCAATACGACGAGCAGGAGAGCGAGCGCGAAACGCCCGCGGTGCTCGCGCCACAGCCACAAAGCAACGGCGAACCCCGCGCCGATGAGCACTGTCGGCTCGCCGAGGAACGTGAATATCCGCGCCAGTAGCACGAGCGTCGGGTGCCCGGCTGCGTACAGCGCCACTTCGAGACGGCGGTCGAGCGGACCACGTCCAAGGAGCAGCATCGCAAGCCAGATGCAGGCCAGCAGCACGATGGAAGCCGCGTGGAGCAGCCTCGCGGAGGTCGAGACGGATGAGCGCGCCATCGACGACGTTCAACCGCCTCACGCGTTGCGGCGCAAGGCCGCGTGTGCCGCGGCTAGAAGTGGTAGCCGAGCCTCAAGCCAATCGTGCGCGGTCGTCCCGGCACGATTTTCACCTGGTCGCATATGCTGCAGACGACGAAGCGGGAGATCTGATTGCGCTCGTCGAAGACGTTCGTCGCAAACAGCTCGGCGCTGTACTTGCTCCAGTCATAGCCGATGAACAGATCCACAAGCGTCGACGCCTTGATCTTGCCCGTGATCGCCTCTGCGTCGGGACGCAGCTCGGACAAGGCGGATCCCTGATGACTGACGGCAGCTTGCACGTGCGCGTTGCCGGTCCACATAGGCCATGTGTACCGCGCCGTGCCGCTAATCTTCAGCTTCGGCGTGATAGCGAGCCGCGAACCGGAGGGCACCACGATGAAGTCGGCTTTGCCCTTTGAATCGACTCCGGTGCAATCGGGAGACGGATCGACCACGATCGCAGCGTGACAGATGTTCCCGCTGGTCTTTGCATTCGTGTAGGCGGCGGCTGCAGAGAGGGACAGTCCGCGATTGGTGTAATTGATGTCCGTCTCGATGCCGTCGACATGGGCGTCGCGGCCGTTTTGGATAACAGTCAAACTGTTCGGGCCGAGATAGCCGAACTGAAAGCCGCTCCAGATCTGGTGATAGATCGCACCATCCCACCGCAGCCTGCTTCCCCAGAAAGTGGTCTTCCAGCCCGCCTCGTAATTGGTGAGGAAATCTGGCGCGTAAGGGGGAGTTTCGGGTTGGCGATTGATGCCGCCCGGACGGAAGCCCCTCGACCAGGTGGCGTAGAACATCAGCCCGTCGTGCGGCTTCCACTGGATGTTCAGGCGGTGAATGTGGCCCGTGCCAGTGCTTCGACGCGGCACTGCCTGCCCGTTCGCGCCAAGATCGGCCACGTTGTAGCAGGGGATGTCGAGGCCGCTGTTGCCGGTCGCAAACGGAACGCCGGGAACATGAAGGCCGGTCACAGGATCGACCGGCAAGCAGCGGCTTTCACCCGTGTGGGAAAAGGCAGGATTTGGGAAAGGTGCGAAGCCCGCGAAGCCGTAGAGCGAATTGTCGAACCTGTAGAAGCGCAAACCACCGGTGAGGGTGATGGTGCTTGTGATGTCCCAGTTGGCCTCGCCGAAAATCGCCCAGTCCTTGTCCTCGCGCCGCTGGTTCGTCAGCCATAGCGTTCCGGGATGGCCCGTTACCGACAAGTCAGTTGCCAGCCCGTCGACGAGATAGTCCTGGAAGATGTGGTTCTTCTGGTCCTGGTAGAATGCGCCAACCAGCGCACGCACGGGCCTGTCTGCAGGCGTCGCGACGCGCAGCTCCTGGCTCATCTTCGTGAAATGGTCCGTACCGATGATGTGCTGGCGCGGATTGATGAGGTTCCCGGCATCATCCCGGAAGTTGAAGTAGTTCGCGAGGCCGCCGTAGGACTGGTAGTAATTGTCGTACGCCACGGTGTAGTCCGTGTAGTCGCTCGTCGTGTAGCGCGGGCGATCCATGTACGCGCCGGCATATGTGACGTCGAAGAAGTTCGCGATCTTGCCCTCGACCGTCAGCGCCGCCTGCCAGAAGCGATCCTTCGCGATTTCGTTCTGGAACCTGGTGGTCTGGAGATCGCCCTTGTCGGCATCCTCGAACCAGACGCCCTTGGCGGTCGCCTTCTGGTACATGAACTGCGGCAGCACCGTCCAATTGTCATCGAGGTCGATCTTCAGCGCCGCGCGGCCGCCGTAGGTATCCAGCGTGTTGAAGTTCTTCTTGACGAACTTGCTGTTGTCGAAATGAAAACCGTTGTGAACGCAGCCGATGACGTCGCCTGCGCCGTCGAGCACCGGGTCGCCGCACAAAGTGACTTGGCCGAAGACGTTGTCGATGTAGCCGGCATCGTGCTGGTAGAAGCCGACTGCGCGGAATGCGATCCGGTCGCCGAGCGGAATGTTGATCATCCCCTCGAGCTTGCCGCCAACCCCGCCGTGATCGACCGAGTTGAGTTCGCTGTCGATACGTCCAGTCGTCACCCCGAGTTCGGGCTTGTTGGTGATGATGCGGATGGTTCCGGCCTCGCTCGACGCGCCGAACAGCGTGCCTTGCGGACCCGACAGGCTTTCGATTCGCGCGATGTCGTAGATGTGGACGTCGAGCGTTCCGCCGATTGTCGTGACCGGCTGTTCGTCGAGATAGCTGCCGACAGTCGGGAGCGATCCCGAGTGATTGCTATCGTCGCCGCCCGTCGCGATGCCGCGCATATAGACGGTGGTGAAGCCCGGTTGCGCGGTCTGGAACGTCACGGATGGGAGCTGCCTGGTATATTGCTCGAAGTTCGAGATGTTCAGCTGGTCGAGCTTGCGCGTTCCGAGCACCTGGACGCTGATCGGGACGTTTTGCAGATTTTCTTCGCGCTTGGTCGCGGTGATGATGATTTCAGATTGGTCCGGGACTCCGGCGGCTTCCTGCGCATTCTGGACGCGCTTCGGCGGCGTCGTGACGTCGGTCGCATTCGTGCCCGGCGCAGGAGACTGGCCAGTCGTCTGCGGCTGAGTGCTGGTGGTGGCTGGCTGGGCGAAGCCCGGCGTGGCAAGTGCGGTGCTCGCAAGCAAAGCGAAGCCAAACGCAGAAAGTCTGCGGTCAATCATATGAAGCCCCCATTCGGCAATGTGCCGCTATTGCGACAGAGGTGCGGGCCAAAGTCAACACCGCCGAGGGCCGACGGGTCGATTGCGACTTTATTGTTGCGACAATGTACCGGGTGATTCGGGGTACGCGTTCACGACCGGGCCCAGCGCCTCTTTCAACGGCCCAAGGTACTTGTCGTAAGCGCGCCATTCTTCAGTCGCGTCGCGGTAGATCGGCATCCGAACCTGTTCAGAGCTCGGCGTCCGCACCGGCCGCTCGGTATTATAGAACTCGAGGCAGGCGGGTTCGAAGTCCAGCCCGCAATAATCAAGCAGGCGCCGCACCTCGTTCTCGGTGTCGTCGACCATGCGCTCGTAGATCACGCGGTGCACCCGGCCAGGAAGCACCGCGTCCACGTGCTCCATCAGCCGCACATAATCGGCATAATAGTGACCGAGGTGCTCAAGGTCGTAGGTCCAGGTCTGGCCGTGGGCGAAATGCTGGCGGAAGTTCGAGAAGCAGCAACCGAGCGGATGCCGCCTCGCATCGATGATCTTGGCGTTCGGCAGGATCAGCTGGATGAAAGGAACCCACATCCAGTTGTTCGGCAGTTTGTCGATGAAGAACGGCTTGCCCGTCCGCCGCTGGACGGAGGTCCGCTTGAGATATTCCCTGCCCAGGGCACGTCGCTCGTCCTCCGTCAGCTCAAGCGCGCCATTCGGATAATCTCCCGAACGGCGGGCCAGAAAAGGAATATCCTGCAGCTCGGACGTCCCCTCGACGAGGCTGTGGCTGGACAGGATCTGCTCGAGCAACGTCGAGCCCGCGCGGGGCATGCCGACGATGAATATCGGATCCGGTGAATCGCACCCGCCGGGGCGCTTTTGAAATGCTTCGGAAGTGAAGGCGGCGATGCTTCGCTGGACCGCCTTGTGGATGTCCTTCGGCGCGTAGGGTTCAAGCTTTAACCGCTGGGCGTTCGCACGCGAGTAATGAGCGAACGCGTCGTCAATTCGGCCGGCATCGTGCATTGCCTTGCCGAGCGCGAAGTCGAGGTGGAACCGATCGTCGTCTCCGAGCCCCGGGGCCTCAAGGGCGCTCTCCATCGCGGCGACGTCCGCTTCGGTGAACCTGACCGTCTTCAGATTTGCGAGGCTCCACCATGCCTCGCCAAGCGTTGGACGCAGCTCGATCGCTTTGCGGTAGGCGGCAATCCCGTCCTCGAGCCTCCCCACCGTCTTCAGCAGATGCGCATAGCTCATCCACACGCGAGGCTGGTTGGCGGCGCGGCGAAGGACCGCCTCGTACATGGCGATCGCTTCTGCGAAGTCGCCGAGCCGGCCGAGCGTCGCTGCCTTCAGGTTCCAGTGGCCGAGGTCTTCCGGCTCGTCGGCGAAAACCTCGTCGAGCAGGTCCATCGCCTCCGCCGGACGCCCGGTTCTGCCGAGGAGCATCGCGAGGTTGGCTTTGGGCGCGGGCCAGCCAGGCGCGAGCTCGATCGCCCTGCGAAGGAGATTTTCGGCATCACGCATGCGGCCGATGCGCGAAGCCAGCTCGGCGAGCATCCGGACCGCAGCCGCGTCGAACGGATCGTCCTTGAGGTAAGGCTTGAGGATGCGCTCGGCGACGTCGAGCCGGTTCTCGTTGAGCGCCATCGCGGCCTCGATCAAGCGGGGGTGATAATGCGTCGCCACCAAGCGAGCCTAACCGCCCGCCCTACTCGCGCCAAGGCGGTGGCGCGGCTATGCGCACCTGATGATCTATTTCGAAGACCTGGAAGTCGGCGCGGAAACCTATTTCGGCTCCTACGACGTGACGCGTGAGGAAGTGATCGATTTCGCCAGTAAATATGACGTGCAGCCCTTCCATCTTTCCGACGAAGCGGCAGCCAGGACCCATTTCGGCCGCATCGCGGCGAGCGGCTGGCACACGGCGGCCATGGTCATGGCCGTCATCTCGCGTCACGTCGTGAAGCACGAGCAGGCCGGCCTCGGCTCGCCAGGAATAGACGAACTTCGCTGGAAGAAGCCCGTCTATCCCGGCGACACCCTGCACGTGCATGGCAAGATCGTCGAGAAGAACCCCTCGCGAAGCAGGCCGGAGATGGGATCGTTCAAGACGCACACGACCGTGACCAACCAGGACGGGGTCACGGTCATGAGCTTCACATCCATCGTGCTGATCCAGCGACGGCAGTCCTAGGCCGCCGCTCGCGGATCAGTAGCCGGGATTGTTCCTGCGCAGCTGCCGATCCTGCTGGCGCTGTTCTCGCGCCGCCTGGCGCTCCTGACGCGTCATCTGCCGCTCGACAACCGTGCTGGTGCGTCGATTGAACCCGCTCCAGTTGGGCTGGACGCGTGTCGTGGTGACCGTTGTCGTTCGCAGCGCCGGCGACCGCCGCGCCCAATATTGGCGCTGGGTCGTCGTCATCAGATGAGGTTGGCGATACGTGTCGTAAACATAATAGCCGGTGCCGGGATAATAATAGCTGTCGTACCAGCCGAAGTACGGCGAGCCGTAACCGTAGCCGCCGTAGTAAGGCGTTCCGTAGCCGAACCCGCCATAGTAGCCCGGATAGGCGCCGTAGCCGCCGTAGGGCCCGTAATTATAGCCATAATCGTAATAGGGGCTGCCGTAGCCCATGCCGAGGCCGAGATCGCCATAAGCGCAGCCGCCGAGCGACAGCGCGCCCGCGGCTAACAAGGAAATATAGGGGATACGCATGTCGCACCTGCCGAACAGAGTAGGTGCCTAGAACGTATGGGCGAAACCGCCGTTCCTCCCTGAACCCCTTGTGAACAGAGGCTATTTCGGATCGGGGTAATCGTACTTGAACGGATCGGTCGGCAGCGGCTGCCTCGGAAGCGGCGGACGCGGCAGTTCCTTGTCGCTGTTCGCGGCCTCGAGGAGCACGCCGGCGAGCACGACGGACGCCTGCCTCAGGTCGTCGGCGCGCAAGTGGTCGAGCGTGTCGATGCTCGAGTGGTGGACGCGGCTCTCGTAGTCGAGCGGGTCCTGGATGAACTGGAAGCCGGGAATGGCGACCGACTGGAAGAACTCGTGGTCGGTCCCGCCCGTAGGGCCGGCAACCACCGCGCCCGCGCCCATGCTTTCGAACGGGGCAAGCCACTCGTGAAGGATCGGCTCGGCCGCTTCGTTGCCCTCGGCGTAGATGCCCCGCAGCTTGCCCGAGCCGTTGTCCATGTTGAAATAGGCCTTGAGATCGCCGTAGCCCGCCAGCGGAGTCACCGGATAGGAATTGCGCCACTGGATGTAATTGGTGATGCCGTTCTCGGTGATCGGCATGGGGCGGCGGGCGAGGTGCTGCGCGACGTAGTTGAGCGAGCCGAACAGGCCCTGCTCCTCGCCGGTCCACAGCGCGAAACGGATCGTCCGCCTCGGCCTCACCCCGAGCTGTCTGAGGATCCGCGCGGCTTCCATGACGACGACACTTCCCGCGCCATTGTCCGCCGCGCCGTCGCCCGCGACCCAGCTGTCGAAATGCGCCCCGGCCATGACATAGCCGGCCTTCGGGTCGGTACCCGGGATGTCGGCGATGATGTTGTAGCCGTGGGTATCGTCGTCGAGGTAGCGGACGTTATCGTCGATCTCGAGCACCGGATCGTCGCCCATCCTCGCCATCCGGGCGATCCGGCGATAGTCTTCGGCGGCGATCTGGACCGTCGGCAGCTTCGGCGACTGGCCGACCTGGTTCTGATAGCCTTCGCCGGACACCAGCTTGCCGTCGCGGCCAGACATCGTTGCCTGCGCGACCGCGCCTTCACTCGCCAGGAAGGCGTCGAGCTCGCGCGCGAACTGCACGCGCTTGATGAAACCGTTCGCGGCGTCAGGGTCGAAGTGCGGGACCGAATATTGGTCGAGCTTCGAAATGTCGCCGCTGTCGAGCCGCTTGAACGCCGCTTCGCTGGGCTCGTCGCTGGTGCCGGGCAGGCTGGTGAGAACGATCTTTCCCGCGAGCTTGCCGCGATAGGCGTCGAACTGCTCCTTGCGATTCATCGGAGCAACGATGACCGGCGCCCGTAGCGGCCCATTGGTCGGCGGGCTCCACGCGACCGGAATGGCGGTCAGCTGGATCGGCCGCGGTGAAACCAGCTTCACGCTCGAGCTGACCATGTCCCAACCGCGGCCGAAGTCATACGGCTCGCGGTGGACGTTCGAGAGACCGTAGCCGCTGAGCGTCCGAACCGCCCAGTCCTGGGCCTTGCGCATGTTCGTCGAGTTGGTGAGGCGCGGGCCGATATCGTCCATCAGCTCGTGCGCGGTGACCATCACCTGGCTGTGGTTCATGCCCTCGTCGACGATCCGCGCTGTGTCGGTCGTCGCCGCTGCTGCTGATGTCGTCCAAGCCGCCGCTGAAAGCAGCAGAATCCATGGTGATGCGCGCACCCGTCCCCCGTTCGATGGCATGAAAAACCGCCGGCGCGCAGCGAAGCACGCCGGCGGTCAAAGCTCAATAGCGGTGGCTGTGGCCTAGCCGGCGATGCCGGCTTTCGCCTTTGCCCGGCGGGTCTTCACTTGATTCTCCGGGTCGAGCGGACCCGTCATCCGAACCGTCCGCTTCGCTTCGTCCCACAGCTGGTGATAAGCGAAATAGCCGAGGATCGTGCCGATCAGGAGGAAGATAACCACGGCGATCCCCGCCGCGTGCCGCGCCTCGAGGTTGGGCTCGGCGGTCCAGACCAGGAATGCCGCCACGTCCTTCGCCATCTGGTCGACCGTGGGCTTGGTGCCGTCCTGATATTCGACCTGCCCGTCGCTCGTCAGCGGCGGCGGCATCGCGATGTTCAAGTTCGCGAAATACGGATTGTAGTGAAGGTTCGGCGGAGTCTTCGCGTCCGGGAACTTCTTCAGCAGCTCTGCCGGCTGCGGCTGGAAGCCTGTCAGGATCGAATAGACGTAAGCCGCGCCACCTTCACGCGCCTTGGTCATCAGCGACAGATCGGGCGGAAGCGCATTGTTGTTCGCTGCGCGCGCCGCAACTTCGTTCGGGAACGGCGGCGGGAAATTGTCCGACGGCAGCGCCTTGCGCGTCGCGTCCTCGCCGGTGTCCGGATTGATCGACGGGACCTGCGTCTTCCAGTCGGACGCGATCTTCTTGATCTCGGCATCGTCGTAGCCGAGGCCTTTGAGGTCGCGGAACGAGACCAGCTTCATGCTGTGGCAGGCCGAACAAACTTCGGAATAGACCTGGAAGCCGCGCTGCAACTGGCGCTTGTCGAACCGGCCGAAGGGACCGTCGCTGGCGAGGTGCAGCGGCTTGGGGGCGCGGTGGAATTCATCCGCCGCAAGCGGTGCAGGCGGGCTTTTGACGTAAGTCGCGACCCCGCTGATCATCGAGATGAGCAGGACCCCGGCGAAGACCGCGCCGATGAAGCCGAGAATGAAACGCATCTGTCCCCTGTCCCCTTACTCGGCAACCGCGGTTGCGGTCCTGGTGCGCTTTGCCTTCGACCCTGCAGGCGCCGCCTCGGCCTCTTCCCCGTGAAGCACGGAATCGCTGATCGACCGCGGCAGCGGCAGCGGCGTTTCGAACGCCGATACCAGCGGCAGAATCACAAGGAAGTGCAGGAAGTAATATGCCGCCGCGAGCTGGCTGATCACGTTTCGCATCGGGGTCGGCTCACCGCCGCCCGCCCAGCCGAGGATGAGGACGTCGATCACCAGCAGCCAGAAGAACCGCTTGAACACCGGCCGATAGGAGCCCGAACGCACCGGCGACCGGTCGATCCACGGCAGGAAGAACAGCAGCAGGATCGAGCTGAACATCGCCAGCACGCCCCACAGCTTCGCCGGCAGGATGAAATCGACGGTGAACGACCGCAGGATCGCGTAGAACGGCCAGAAATACCATTCGGGCACGATCGATGCCGGCGTCGCGAGCGGGTTCGCGGGTATGTAGTTCGACGGGTCGAGCAACAAGTTCGGCCCGAAATAGGTCACAGCCGCGTAAACGAGCAGGATCGCTCCGGAAAACCAGCCGTCCTTCGCCGTGTAGAAAGGGTGGAACGGTAGCGTATCGCGCTCATCCTTCACGTCGACCCCGGTCGGATTGCTCGATCCCGGGATGTGGAGCGCCCAGATGTGCAGGATGACGACGCCGGCGATTACGAACGGAAGCAGATAGTGGAGCGAGAAGAAGCGGCTGAGCGCCGCCTGGTCCGGGGCAAAGCCGCCGAGCAACCAGATCCTCAGCGGCTCGCCGACCACCGGAAAGGCGGAGAAGAAGCCGGTGATGACCTGCGCGCCCCAATAGCTCATCTGCCCCCACGGCAACACGTAGCCCATGAACGCCGTCGCCATCATCAAGAGGTAGATGACGAGCCCGAGCATCCACACCATCTCGCGCGGCGCCTTGTAGGAGCCGTAAAAGAGACCGCGGAAGATGTGGATGTAGACGACGACGAAGAAGAAGCTTGCGCCAGTACTATGCGCATAGCGGAGCAGCCAGCCCGCATTGACGTCGCGCATGATGAGGCCGTTGACCGAGTTGAACGCGCCGTCGGTAGAGGCCGTATAATGCATCGCAAGGACGATGCCGGTCACGATCTGGATCGTCAGGAACAGACCCGCGGCGACACCGAAGTTCCACCAGTAATTGAGGTTGCGCGGCACCGGATAGCCGCCGCCGACCGCGCCGTAGACGAGGCGCGGCAACGGCAGGCGCTCGTCGATCCAGCGCATGAACGCGCTCTTGGGTTCGTAAGGCTTCGCCCAGGAAAAACTCATCGGTTCTGCTCTACCCCTTTGCGCCGATCAGGACCGTCGTCGGCGATTCGAACTTATAGTCGGGAACGACGAGGTTCTTGGGCGCGGGCCCCGCGCGGATGCGCGCCGCAGTGTCATATTGCGAGCCGTGGCACGGGCAGAAG
The DNA here is from genome assembly GCA_036562805.1 of Sphingomicrobium sp. Taxonomy (GTDB): domain Bacteria; phylum Pseudomonadota; class Alphaproteobacteria; order Sphingomonadales; family Sphingomonadaceae; genus Sphingomicrobium. Next base: position 8,197 of record DATCJM010000290.1, on the reverse strand, counting down.
TAGCCGCCGTAGGGACCGCGGTTCTCGCCCTCGCCAATGCCGAGCGGGATGCAGCCCAGATGGGTGCAGACGCCAAGCGTGATCAGCCAGTTCGATTTGCCGGGCTTGGTGCGCTGCGCCAACGTCTCGGGATCACGCAGGCTCGAAAGTGGGACCGCGTTCGCCTCGGCGATCTCCTTCGGCGTCAGGTTACGCACGAACACGGGTTGTTTGCGCCAGCTGACCTTGATCCCCTGCCCCGGCTGGACCTTGGAGATGTCGACCTCGGTCGTGGACTGCGCAAGCACGTCCGCCGACGGCGCCATCTGGACCAGCAGAGGCGCAACGGCGACGACCGCGCCGACACCGGCGAAGCTAACCGCGGCGACGTTCAGGAAATCGCGACGCCGAACGCCTTCTTCACCGCCCGTGCCTGCGGTTTCGGAAACCTCAGCGGACCCTGCCTTGGTGGCCATCATTCCCCTTTTGTGACGCGATGTGACGACGCGTGCCGGAAGACACGTGAGCGGGCTCGCTCCGGTTGGATCCGGTGCGATTGGCCGGCCTGATAGCGAGGGGTTCGGGGTCTGTGAAGGGGCTGAAGCCGATCGGGCCGAACCCGCGGCAGCTTAACCGCGCCGGTGCGCCGTCGCTCCCACCACGGCCTTTGGCTCCGGCCCTGCGCGGGCGGTTTCGGCGAGCCTCCACGGCGCGCGAGGCTCGCGCTCGAGCATGACCCCGCAGCGCTTGCAATGCGCGTGCTGGATCAGCGCATCGACTTCAATCAGCTGCTTTTCACGCAGCGGCGAATGACGACCCATTCGACAGCGAAGAGACATTCCCGAGCCCCCGATCACTCGCGGATCTACAGCAGCGGGGAAGGCTCTTCGACTTGTCGAAAGTTGATTCGGATCATTTGTAATGAACGCCCGCGTGCGGATTCACCGTCAGCGGGGCTCGAGCACCTCGAGGAGGATCAGAACCACGAAGTGCAGCAAGACTAGCCCGCCAACGATCAAACCGTAGGTCTCGCCAAGGTCCATGAAAAAAGGGCACGCGATGGCCGCGATAATTGGCAGGAGCGCCGTCAGCCGTCCCAGCCACATGATCGGCGGCGCGGGATTGAGAAGCCAGAACCACGCCATGCCCTCCCGGTAGCGAAAGCGGAAATCGACATAGCTGAAGTGGATGAGGACGATCGCGACGACGACGACGATGCTAATCGAAATGTGGTGCATCGGTCGGCAATTCGCACGGCACCCGGACGGGCGCAACTATCGGCGGTGAAGTCACGACCGTGGTCGCAACTAGAAATGATGGGTGCACAAGGCGAGCAACAGGATGATCGGGAGCGGGATGCCGATGAGCCACAAGAGAATGGACCGCATTACAAACCTCCGTCTTCCCGCTCGCGGCAAGAATGGTCCGCCTGCGCAACGGTTCCACGAATCGGCTCAGCTGGCTCCAATCACCTCTTCCGGGGTTAGCGGCTCGTCACGCCGGCCGAGCATCGCCGCGCGGAGCATGACTGCCGCAGCGTAGACAACGACCAGGATGACCAGCCAGCGCAGCATTTCGAGCGGCATCGTCTTGACGATGAATGCCGCAACAAGGACCGCCGGAACCCCGCCGATCGCGAGGCCGACGACGACCTTCAGGTCCATCTTCCCCATCTGGATGTGGCGCACGCACGCTCCCGCGCCCATCACCGCAGCTCCTGCCGCCATGATCGGGAAGATGAGCCGCGGGTCCATGCCCATCAGGCTCAGCGTCACCAGCGTGGGCGCATAATTTCCGACGCCGAAATTCAGCAGTACCCCGAAGGCGAAATTGGCTGCGATCGCGGCGATCGTCAGACCGAGCGGCAGTGACGCCGCGGTCCCGCCGCCAGGGAAGAGGTGCAGGTTCGTCATTGCATAAGCGATGGCCGCGAGGATGAGCCCGACGGCAACCACGCTCTGGACGATCCAGACGCGCGCCTGCGCGACTAGGGGCGCGCCGACCAGGCCACCTAGAAGGACCGCGATCGCGCAGCCGAACAGGAGCACCGGATCGACCTTCACTCCAAGGAGGATGAGGAAGATGACGCTTTCCGTCATCGCCGGCGGAGTCAGGCCGACCAGCATCGTCGGGGGGATCAGTCGGTCCGGCACCAGCTTGCGAAACTTCAGCCACGCGGTCGTTGGCGCAAAAGAGCCGATGCCCAGCGTGTCGAAAAAGCTGACGACCGCACCGAGGAGGATTGCTTCCAACCTCGGACCAGCACGTTCGGCGATGGCCGCGCGCGCCAGGAAGAAGGCGAAGAAGAGGATCGCCAGGCCGAGCGGAATAAGAAGTGCGATCAGCATGGCCCCTCCCGTTTGCGGCGATGCTAGTGGATCGCGCCGAACGCACAACGGCCACTCGTGAAATATTCGCTGCGGTGCTGACTTCGGCCGCGCGCTGGGGAATCTGAAGGCCCAAGCTCGAATCGTCTCGCTCTCACCTGGCTCCGGCCGGGACGCGGGCATTTGTTCGGGCGCCGAGGCAATAGAGAGCGGGAACATCGACATGGCGAACAGCGCAGGGACCATCATTTCGCGGATCAAGGACGAGGAGATCGACTGGGTCGACCTTCGCTTCACCGACCCCAAGGGCAAATGGCAGCACCTGACCATGGCTTCGGGCGTGGTCGACGAAGACCAGCTGACCGACGGGTTCATGTTCGACGGAAGCTCGATCGCCGGGTGGAAGGCGATCAACGAAAGCGACATGATCCTGAAGCCCGATCTCGACGCCGCTTATGTCGATCCGTTCAGCGCGACGCCGATGATGGTCCTGTTCTGCAACGTCGTCGAGCCCTCGACAGGCGAGCTTTACGGCCGCGACCCCCGCTCCACAGCCACGCGCGCCGAAGCCTATCTCAAGCAGACCGGCGTGGGCGACACGGTATTCGTCGGCCCCGAAGCCGAATTCTTCATGTTCGACGACGTCCGCTTCGAGGATAGCTACAACGTCAGCTGCTACCGCATCGACGATATCGAGCTTCCGACCAACACCGGCCGCGAATATGAAGGAGGCAACCAGGCGCACCGGCCGCGCGCCAAGGGTGGCTATTTCCCCGTCGCGCCGGTCGACAGCGCGCAGGATATCCGCGGCGAAATGGTCGCGACCATGCTCGAGATGGGCCTGCCGATGGACAAGCACCATCACGAGGTCGCCGCTTCGCAGCACGAGCTAGGCCTTACCTATGGCGGTCTCGTCGAGACCGCCGACCGCATGCAGATCTACAAATATGTCGTGCACATGGTCGCCCACGCTTACGGCAAGACCGCGACCTTCATGCCCAAGCCCATCGCCAAGGATAACGGCAGCGGCATGCATACGCACATGTCGATCTGGAAGGGCGGCAAGCCGCTGTTCGCGGGCAACGGCTATGCCGGGCTCAGCGAGACTGCCCTCTATTTCATCGGCGGGGTGATCAAGCACGCCCGCGCGCTCAACGCCTTCACCAACCCGACGACGAACAGCTACAAGCGGCTCGTACCCGGTTTCGAGGCGCCGGTATTGCTCGCTTATTCCAGCCGCAACCGTTCGGCGTCATGCCGCATCCCCTATGGCGCCGGCGAGAAGGCGAAGCGCGTCGAATTCCGATTCCCCGATGCGATGGCCAACCCCTATCTTGCTTATTCGGCGATCATGATGGCCGGCCTCGACGGCATCCAGAACCGCATCCATCCGGGCGACCCGATGGACAAGAACCTTTACGACCTGCCGCCGCAGGAGCTGGTCAACGTTCCTACCGTCTGCGGATCGCTCCGCGAGGCGCTTGTGAGCCTTCAGAACGACCGCGGCTTCCTCACCAAGGGCGACGTCTTCAGTGACGACCAGATCGACAGCTACGTCGACCTGAAATGGGAAGAAGTGATGCGCTGGGAGACGACTCCGAGCCCCGTTGAATTCGATATGTATTATTCGTCGTAATTTTGAGTTAAGCTGCGCCTTTCGGGACGCCGGTGGAGGGAACCCTCCCACCTTCCCTTTCTCTCCACCGGCATCGCGGAAATTCCATCCGGAATGCACCATTCGGTAACCACGCTGCGGTTAGCTTCGCGCGTCCGGGTGGAGTGGGTGATGAATATCAGGGCGAAAATCTACGGCAGCTCCGTGCCGGAGGAGCCAATATTTCGCGATAAGCGCCCCAAAGGCGCCGATCCGGACAATCTGGCGAGCATCTCGGTCCGCCGCGAAGAGAGCCGCAGAGGCAACAGCCGCGGCAAGGATCGGCATCGCCTTAGCTCCGAACAGGCAGTCCTGCGCCATGCCGGCGAGGAGCATGTCGTCAAGCTCGTCAATCTCTCCGCCGGCGGAGCGATGATCCGCGATATTCCCGAGCTCGTCCTGTGGGATCACGTATCGCTCGTGTTCGGCGACGAAGGCGAGCTCGAGTGCGCCGTCAGGTGGATCAACCACGGCCAGGCCGGCCTGGAATTTGCCCATGAGACGCGCATCGATTGCGACGAGGAGAGCCGCGACGAGCTGCTTCGCGCAGTGATCCGAAAAAGCTTCCCCGACGCCGCTACCGATCCGCTCGGATCGCAAGCCACCGAACAGTCCGAAGGGCAAGACGAGTCGGAGCCGCGGGCGAGCAAACGCCATCCCCTGATCTGGAACGGCGTCGTCTATCACGACTACGAGGTCGAGCCCGTCAGGTTACGGAATATCTCGACGACCGGCGCACTTGTTCAATCAAGTCATCCGCTCATCGAAGGCTCGACCGTCTTCCTCGAGCTGAACGGCGCCGGCCGCCACGAAGCGGTGGTCCGCTGGACACGTGCAGGCCAGTCCGGCCTGGCCTTTACGCGGGGATTCGACATCAGCCTGCTGGCCAACGTCCGTCCCGAGATCACGAAACTCACCTGTTCGGACGACGCCGAGCGGCACGAGCCGTGGGCAGCGCCGTGGCGCCGCTCGACGCTGGACGAGATCGCAAGGACGCTCGGCAGCTAAGCGCCGGCGCGCGCCCGTTCTGCAGCCCGGCTGCCGTAGATTGCATAGAGGATCAGACCGATCACCTGAGCGGTGACGAAGAAGATCTGCGTCCGGTTGGGAAGGCTGTAGAAGAGATACAGACAGCCAAGGATGCCGATCGTTCCGATCACCGGTGCGATGGGCGTACGGAACCGTCTCTCCGCATCGGGTTCGCGGCGACGAAGCACCAGCATGGCCGCGCACACAGCGACGAACGCGGCAAGAGTGCCGGCATTGGCAAGCGCCGCGATGCTTGCGAGCGGGATCAGCCCGGCGAACACCGAGGTCACGATCGCCGTGAAGATGGTGATGCGGACCGGCGTTCCGCGCCGCGAAACGCGCGCCAGGCTGCTCGGCAACAGACCGTCGCGCGCGACCGTGAAGAAGATGCGGCTCTGTCCGTAGAAGAAGGCCAGGATCACTGTCGGAAGCGCGATCACCGCCGCCGCACCCAGGACCCGCGCCGCCCATGGCTTGCCGATCTCGCGCAGGATGAGTGCGAGCGGCTCAGGGCTGTTGGCGAAGCCGTTGGTGACGACCGCGCCAATCGCACATGCGGCAACCGCCATGTAGATGGCGACGCAAATCAGCATCGATCCGACGATTCCGATGGCTAGGTCCCGGCTGGGATTCTTCGCCTCTTCCGCGGCGGTCGCGATCGCGTCGAAGCCATAGAAAGCGAAGAAGATGATTGCCGCAGCGGCCATCACGCCGACCTCGCTCCCCGCCGGTCCGGATTTGGGAAAGCCGTAAGGCATGAACGGGTGGAAGTGCGACGGGTTGAACACCGGCAGCGTGACCGCGATGAACAGTGCGAGCGCCGCGAGCTTGATGACGACGAGGATCGCATTGACCGTTGCGCTTTCACGCGTGCCGGCGATGAGCAGTCCCGCGACCACCCAGATGATGAAGATCGCCGGAAGGTTGATGATCCCGCCGAGCTCCGGCCCCTGCACCAGCGCGTCGGGAAGCCCGAGGTGGACCGACTTGAGGAATCCGGCCGCATAGCCCGACCAGCCCACGGCGACCGCGCTGACGACCAAAGTATATTCGAGGATGAGGGCGACGCCGATCATCCAGGCGATCAGTTCGCCGAAGACGACGTAGGAATAAGTGTAGGCAGAGCCCGACGCCGGGATCATCGTCGCGACTTCGGCATAGGCAAGCGCCGCGCAGGCGCAGATCACGCCGGCGATCGCGAACGACAGGATCACGGCGGGCCCGGCCTTGCCGGCACCGACGCCGATCAGCGTCAGAATGCCGGTGCCGACGATCGCGCCGACGCCGAGCGCGACGAGGTGCGGCCAGCCAAGCGACTGGCGAAGCCGGTGCTCCTCGGGCATGTCCTCTCGAGCGACTACCGCCTTGCGGACGTTCCAGTTCTTCATCTGCCCCTCCCCGTGATCCCGGACTCGGTAGAAAAGAAGGCGGGTGCCCGGTCAAGCCCGGCAAGACAATGGTCGATCGAGCCGAGCCCATTGCGGGCCCGCCTCACATCCCACAATGGAGCAGCGTGCGCCGCACCCTCTTCAACGTTCAGTTTCTTCGGCTGATTGCGGCAGCTTCGATCCTTTTCACCCATGCTGCCGGCATGGTGTTTCAGAACCCGGCGATTGTCCTCGACTTCCCGTGGGTGGGCGGCGTCGATGTCTTCTTCGTCATCAGCGGCTTCATCATGACGTGGATGACCGACGGGCAATTCGGAAGCCGCGCGGCCTCGAAGAACTTCCTGATGCGACGGATCATCCGGATCGTTCCGCCTTATTGGTTCTTCACCTTGGTGACGATTGCCGCGGTCGTCGTCGCGGGGGGGCGGATCAAGAACGTCACCGCTTTCCCGTCGCAGGTGGTTTCATCGCTGGCTTTTGTGCCCTGGCCGAGGGTGGACGGGCAGCTGCTGCCGATTCTGCCCCAGGGCTGGACGCTTAATTACGAGGCCTTCTTCTATGTCGCCTTCGCCCTTTGCATGACATTCCGTCGAGGGCTGATGCTGTTGGTCACCACCTTCATCCTGCTTGCCGCGGCGGGGCCGTTCATTCCTTCAAACTGGTTCGTCGCTCGGTTCCTCGCCGATCCGATCATCCTCGAGTTCGTCGCAGGCATCGGCGTTGCCAAGCTGTACCTGTCCGGCGTTCGCCTGGCACCGGTATCTTCAATAGCCCTGACTGCTGCGGCGGTTGCTTATTATGTCGAAGTGCCGGCCGTGGACGGGGCGCTTTATCGCCTGCTCCATTTCGGAGTTCCCGCCCTCCTCGTTGCTTCGGCGTTCATCCTGGGGCGCGAGCCCGAGCGGATTGGTTGGCTCGGCCAGACCATCATCGCCGGAGGCGATTCCTCCTACACATTATATCTGTCGCATAAGCTCGTGGTTCCGGTGGCCCTCCTGGCTTGCACCTACGTCGGCCTTGGTTCGAAGACCGAAGTGCTCGGCCTGATCCTCCTTGCCTCGCTGGCCTTCGCAATGTGTTTTTACCGTTATGTCGAAGCCCCTGTGGTCGCCCTGATCGGCGATCACTTTCACGTCAGGGGACGCGCGGTCGCTGCAGCGGTGGCGCCGTGACCATCCGCTAATAATCCTTGCTGAAGCGCACCGTCGCGCTGGAGCGGCCGATGGTGGAGACGGTCGAGAGGATCGAGAGCCAGCGAGTCATTTGATATTCGACCTGCGTGGCGGAATAGCCGGCGCCGTCTGTCACCACTTCGACGTACAGCTTGCGGGTGATGTACTTGCCGGCGCCGATCGCGGTCTTTTGGCCGGTCGCGACGTCGGCAGGGACGATCCGCAGGCGGTCAAGCCCGACGGCCTTGCGAAGCGCGTTGATCGGATCGAGCGTCCCCTTGCCCGACTGGAGCGCTGCGACCGCCGACGCGAGCTGAAGCGCGTCGGGGGCCGACAAGTTGGTGATCGACGTGCCGAAGAGGAGGCGCGACAACAACTCGTCCTGCGGGAGAGGCGGTGAGCTGGCGAAGGTGATTTCCGGGTGAAGGCCAGTGCCCGTCACATTGACGCTCGCATCGAGTCCCTGGACCGCCGCCTGCGCGTGGATGTCCAGCAACGGATTCGGCGGGCTCTCACCCTGGAAGCGGATGACTCCCCGGTCGAGTCGGAAGATGCGCCCGGCGAAATCGTAATTGCCCTGAACGAGGTCGGCCCGACCGTTGAACCGCGGCGCGTCGGCATAGCCGCCGATCTGCAGGTTCGCGCGCC
>DATCJM010000321.1:0-1580 GCA_036562805.1 Sphingomicrobium sp. | reverse complement strand
CGCTGGCATGCCCCCAAACTCCCGAACATTGGGCTTAGTGCCGCGAGGAGGCGAGGAGGTTTCGATAAGCAGGGGCAGTTCGTCGGCGATCGAAGGCGAAGCTGCGGTTGACCCTTCACCTGACCACCGCTATGTGCCCGCCCGTCCGAGCGACAGGGATAATTCGCTGTTTGCCGGACAAGAGCTGAACATTGCTCAACATGCGCGTCGCCAGGCGGCCCGTAAGGCTGCTTCGGCTCCGCGCTTTTTCTGTTGAGCAAAGTAACCGCGGGGACTGCCCGCAACGAAAGGTGAAGGGCTTCATGCCAACGATTAACCAGCTGATCCGCAAGGGTCGCGAACCGCAGAAGGCCAAGTCGAAGGTCCCTGCGATGGAGCAGAACCCGCAGAAGCGCGGCGTCTGCACCCGTGTGTATACAACGACCCCGAAGAAGCCGAACTCGGCGCTTCGCAAGGTGGCCAAGGTCCGCCTGACCAACCAGCGCGAAGTGATCAGCTACATCCCCGGCGAGGGCCACAACCTCCAGGAGCACAGCGTCGTGCTGATCCGCGGCGGCCGTGTGCGCGACCTTCCGGGTGTTCGCTACCACGTGCTCCGCGGCGTGCTCGACACGCAGGGCGTCAAGGACCGCAGGCAGAGCCGTTCGAAGTACGGCGCCAAGCGTCCGAAATAATCCACGAGAGTAAGCCCCGGGCAGTTTGAAGTCCCGGAACCGGCTGAAGAGAAAGGAAACATCCAATGTCTCGTCGTCGTCGCCCCGAGAAGCGCGAAATCCTCCCCGATCCCAAGTTCGGCGATCTGGTCCTCTCCAAGTTCATGAACTCCGTCATGCTCGACGGGAAGAAGTCGGTCGCCGAAGGCATCGTCTATGGCGCGCTCGACAATGTTGAAACGCGCATGAAGGTCGAGCCGCTGCGCGTGTTTCACGACGCACTCAACAATGTGAAGCCGGGCATCGAGGTCCGTAGCCGCCGCGTCGGCGGCGCGACCTATCAGGTCCCGGTCGAGGTCCGTCCGGAGCGCGCCCAGGCGCTTGCGATCCGCTGGCTGATCTCGGCCGCTCGGAGCCGTTCGGAAAAGACCATGTCGGGGCGCCTTTCGGGCGAACTGATGGATGCTTCGCAGAACCGCGGCAATGCGGTGAAGAAGCGCGAGGACACGCACCGCATGGCCGAAGCGAACCGCGCCTTCAGCCACTACCGCTGGTAGAAACCGTACCTATATCGGGGGAAGCCGGATGTGCTGGCTCCTCACATCGCTAAGGAATTTGTGAAATGGCCCGCAGCCATCCGCTCGAACGCTATCGCAACATCGGCATCATGGCGCACATCGACGCCGGCAAGACGACGACGACCGAGCGCATCCTCTATTACACCGGCAAGTCCTACAAGATCGGCGAGGTCCACGAGGGCACGGCGACCATGGACTGGATGGAGCAGGAGCAGGAGCGCGGCATCACCATCACGTCGGCCGCGACGACTTGCTTCTGGACCGCGGGCGACGGGCCCGAGCACCGCATCAACATCATCGACACGCCGGGCCACGTCGACTTCACGATCGAGGTCGAGCGGTCGCTTCG
>DATCJM010000267.1:0-3247 GCA_036562805.1 Sphingomicrobium sp. | reverse complement strand
GGCCAGATCAAGGACCGCGACGAGATCGTCGGCAACGCGACCCGCGTGAAGGTCGTCAAGAACAAGGTCGCGCCGCCGTTCAAGCAGGTCGAGTTCGACATCATGTACGGCGAGGGCGTGAGCAAGGTCGGCGAGATTCTCGACCTCGGCGTCAAGGCGGGCCTGATCGAGAAATCGGGCGCCTGGTTCAGCTACGACAGCGTCCGCATCGGCCAGGGCCGCGAGAACGCCAAGGCCTATCTCAAGGAAAATCCCGACGTCGCGCAGCGGATCGAAAATGCGATCCGTGGGCGGACCGAGGAAGTCGGGGAAGCGCTTATGGTCGGCGCCGGTCCCGACGACGACGAACTCGCAGCGGACTAAGGTTTCCGAAAAAAGACTCCCCAGCAGCGGGCGGCGCCGAGCGGCTCCGTCCGCTGCGCCTCCTTTCAGGCCAGGTCTTCGGGGACGGCGGTCGACTCGAGCGCTGCGATTCGCTCATGCGGATCGGCGTCGATCCCGGCGAAAAGCCGCTTCGGCTCGGTCAGCAGCAGCGCGACGAGCCCGCCCGCGGCGCAGGCGGCAGTGCCGACCAGATAGGGGATGACCGTCCCGTCGAACTGGCGGCCGATCGCGTAGCCGAGGACCGCGCCGCCGATCGTGCCGATCATTCCCTGCACCGACGATGCCGTGCCCGCGATCGGCGCCATATGCTCCATCGCCAGCGTGCTGAGGTTGGACGAGGTGAAGGCGAATGCGCACATGGTCAGCGACTGGAGGAGGATGAACAGCGCGAGCGTCTCATAACCCGCCAGCGCAACGCCGACGTGGATCAGCGCAATCAGCGTGAACGCGACCGTGGCACTATGCCCGACGCGGCGAAGACCGAAGCGTCCCACAACGCGCGAATTGGTCCATGACGCGACGGCCATCGGCGCCGCGATTGCGGCGAACACCAGCCCGATCAGCCGCGGCTCGCGGAACGCTTCGAACACGATCTGCTGAATGGAGGCGATATAAGCGACGAGCCCGCCGAAGCTGATCGTCATCGCCGCCGTGTAGCCGCGCGACTGCGGCTCGCGGACGGTCTCGACGATCGCGCCGGCCATGTCGCGCCAGTTGAGGCTGCGCCGATATTCGGGGTGCAAAGTCTCGGGCAGGCGCATGGCCGACCAGACGAGCATGGTGAGCGCGTAGAGCGCGAGCGCGCCGAAAATCGCCTGCCACGGCGCGACGACGAGAATCGCAAGTCCGATGTTCGGGGCGAGCACCGGCATCAGCATGAAGACCATGAAGACCAGGCTCATCACCCGCGCCATCGCCTCCCGCTCGAACAGGTCGCGAACCATGGCGACCACGAGCACCCGCGTGACCGCTGCCGACGCGCCCATCGCAAAGCGCGATGCAATCAGCAGCGGGAAGCTGCCGGCGAACGCACAGAGCAGCGCAAAGAGTCCGTAGAGGCTGATGCCGGCGCTAAGGATCGGCTTGCGGCCGAAGCGATCGGCGAGCGGTCCCCACACCAGCTGGGTCGACGCGAACCCGACGAAATAAGCGACCACGATCAGCTGGCGGTCATTCTCGTTGAGCACGTGCAGCGAGTGGCCGATCGCCGGAAGAGCCGGGATCATTGCGTCGATCGCGAACGAATTGAGGCCCATCAGCGCCGCGAGCATCACCGTCATCTCGCGCGCGCCGGGGCGCTTCACGCCGTCATGAGCCAGAGAATCGAACATGGGCCGCGCGTGCTGGCTGATTGCGGGAGAGCGTGCAACAGTGCGCATCAGCAGCGGAGGGGACGACCATGATTCAGCGGCGCAGCTTCTTGATGGGTGCAGTCGTGGGAGCGGCAGGGCTCAGCCTGCCTCTCAGCCGCGTCCGCGCCGCCGCGGCGGAGGCATTGAAGCCCCTCGCGTTACCGCCCCCGATCTCGACCGCCGAGCGGATGCAGCGACTGGCCCGCGCGCGGCAGCTGATGCAGCAGAACGGCATCGGCTCGCTGATCGTCGAATCCGGCTCGAGCCTCGATTATCTGACCGGTGTTCAATGGCACCGCTCGGAGCGGCTCACGGCAGCGGTCATTCCCGCGACGGGCGACCCGATCATCGTCACGCCATTCTTCGAAATGCCCTCGGTGAAGGAGACTCTCGCTGTTCCCGCGGAAATCCGCACCTGGAACGAGGACGAGGATCCATTGAAGCTCGTCGCGGACTTCCTGCGCGAGCGCGGAGTCGCGACCGAGCCGGTCGCGTTCGAGGAGACCGATCGTTACTTCATCGTCGACCGTCTTGCCGCGCAGCTTCCGGCAATGAAGCAAATGAGCGCCCATTCGGTGGTGCGGGCATTGCGGCTGATCAAATCGCCGGCCGAACTCGCCCTGATGCAGACCGCGAACGACATCACCATGCGCGCGATGCTGCATGCCGGCGAAGCGGTGCGCGCAGGAATGACTCCGGCGGACTTCGGTTCAGCAATCGACGCGGCGACTTCGTCGCTCGGCGGGAGCCCGGAATTCTCGCTGGTGCTAATCGATGAGGCGGCCGCTCAGCCCCATGGCTCGAACAAGCCGCAGGTCGTCAAGCCAGGAAGCACGATCCTGTTCGACTGCGGCTGCACCGTTCACGGCTATCAGTCCGACATTTCGCGTACCTTCGTCTTCGGCAGCCCGAGCGCCGAGCAGCGCAAGGTGTGGGACCAGGTCCACGAAGGCCAGCAGATCGCCATCCGCGCCGCGAAGATGGGCGTGCCGGTGGGGACCATCGATGACGCCGTCCGCGCGGCCTATGAGAGCTGGGGCTATGGGCCCGGATACAAGCTTCCCGGACTGCCGCACCGCACCGGGCACGGGATCGGCATGGATGGGCACGAGCCTGCCTATCTGGTGCACGGCGACATGACGCCGCTGGCCGCCGGCATGTGCTTTTCCGACGAACCGGGAATCTACATTCCCGGCAAGTTCGGCGTCCGGCTCGAGGATTGCTGGCACATGACTGAAGCAGGACCGAAATTCTTCACTCAGCCGCCGCCCAGCATCGACCGGCCGTTCGGTTGAGGATCACGCTTCGGCCGGCGGCGCTGGCTGGTGGGAGGGCGCGTGCGGCGGCTCGATATCGGCGGGTTCCATTGGGTCGAGCGTTCCTTCCCAGCGAGCGACGACGCTCGAAGCGACCGCATTGCCGACGACGTTCGTCGCCGAGCGGCCCATGTCGAGGAAGTGATCGACCGCGAGGATGAGCAGCAGGCCCGCTTCGGGAATCCTGAATATAGG
>DATCJM010000256.1:0-1688 GCA_036562805.1 Sphingomicrobium sp. | reverse complement strand
CATCAATGATCAGAGCCATCGCGCCTGGTGCTCGGCGCATTCCCGTCCTCGGCGTGCGGGATCATCACGATTTCGGTCTTCTTTATCTTCTTGCCGTAGCCGTATCCATAGCCGTAGCCATAACCGTATCTGTAAGCATCGTAACCGTAGGCATCGGCCGCGTCATCCGCCTTGGTAAGGATCGCTCCGATGATGTGGCTGCCCGTTGCTTCAAGACGGTTCAGTGACTCGACTGCGGCCTTTGCACGTGTGCTGGAGCTCTCGACAACGAACACTACTTCCCCCGCGGCGGCGCCAAGCAAAGGAGCGTCGGCGAGACCGAGCGTCGGGGGACCGTCGATGACGACATGGTCGAACTTCTCGCTTGCTTCGGCGATCAGCCTGCGGATGCGGCCCGTCGACAGGAGATCGGCGGGGCTCGGCGGGATCGGTCCGCTCGGCAGCAGCCACAGGTTCGGATGCTGCGTTTCGACCACATGGTCTTCGACCTTCTCCTCGGTCGTGAGCAGCTTGCTCAAGCCGACCTTGTCGCTCGCGGCCTTGAACGCGGGCTTGCGAAGATCGCTGTCGATCAGAAGAACCGACTTACCGCGGCGCGCGAAGTTCTGCGCGAGGGCCAACGCCGATGACGACTTGCCTTCGCCCGAGCGCGTGCTGGTCAGCAGGAGGACTTTCGGCATGCCGGATTCGGTGCTGAACCGAAGGGCCGCGACGATTGCCGAATAAGCTTCCGACACGATTGACGTCGGATCCTTGAGGTCGTCGACAAACGCGTCCTTGGCGGGCGTGCGCGGGACCGCGCCGAGGCACGGCAGCGCGAGCTTCTTGCGGACGTCCTCGCGGCTCTTGATCGTATCGTTGATGAACTCGAGGCCGATACCGCCTGCAATGCCGGCGGCGAGGCCGAGGCCGAGGCCGAGAAGCAGATTCAGGAACAGGTTCGGCTTGAACGGGATTTTCGGTACGTCAGCGCGGTCGACGATCGAAACGGGCGCGATTCCGACGCCGCCGGCGACGCCGATCTGCTTGTACCGCTGAAGCAGCGCATCATAGAGCGCGCGGTTGGTGTCCACCTCGCGCTGGAGGATCGTGTACTGGATGCTCCGGCCCCGCAAGTTGAGCACTTGACCCTTGAGCCCGGCCACCTGGGCCTTGAGCGAATTCTCCGCCGCCAGCGCTGCGCGATAGTCCGCGAGCAAGCTGTTGTTGCGGCTCGACGTGACCTGCGACGCCTCCTGCGCCTTTTGCCTCTGCAGCTCGTTGATCTGCGAGCGGAGGCTGACCATGTCCGGATGGTCGGGCTTCAGATAGGTCAGCTTCTGCTGGTAATCGGCCTGCAGCTGCGCAAGCTGCTGCTGGATCGCCTGGGTCGCCTGAGTCACCTCACTCGTCGGTCCGACCCCAAGCGATTGCTGGTAAGCGCCCTGGGCAGCGACGCGCCGCGCGGTCGCCGCCGCCAGCGCCGTGTTCAGCTGCACCAGCGACTGGCCCTGCAGCGAGTTGGTGTCGCCGTTGCTCTGCTGTCCGGTAGCCGAGGTGTCCGAGCTGCTGGTGTTGATGATGCCTTGCGCCTGTGCATAGCCAACCAGCTGGCGTTCGGACTGTTCGAGGTCGCTGCGGGTCTTGTTGATCTGCCGCTCGAGGAAATTGCGGGCGTAGGCCGACGATTCATAGCGGCGCTGGATGGC
>DATCJM010000245.1:0-6383 GCA_036562805.1 Sphingomicrobium sp. | reverse complement strand
GTGGCAGGGCTTCGCCTTCGGCACCGGCGTCGACCGGCTCGCGATGCTGAAATACGGGATGGACGACCTGCGCGCCTTCTTCGACGGCGATATACGTTGGCTCAAGCATTACGGCTTCCGCGCGCTTGACGTGCCGACGCTGTCTGGCGGGGTGGGCGCATGAAGTTCACCCTCTCATGGCTGAAGGAGCACCTCGATACGGAGGCGTCCGCCGAGGCGATCGCCGACAAGCTGACCAACATCGGGCTGGAGGTGGAGGATCTCTCCAACCCGGCCGAGGCACTTGCGCCCTTCAAGGTGGCGAAGGTGCTGACCGCCGAGAAGCACCCGCAGGCCGACAAGCTGCAGGTGCTTATGGTCGATAACGGCAGCGGCGCGCCGATCCAGGTCGTCTGCGGCGCGCCCAATGCCCGCGCGGGGATGCTGGGCGTTTTCGGCCCGCCCGGAGCCTACATCCCCGGCAGCGACATCACCCTCAAAGTCGCAGCCATCCGCGGCGTCGAGAGCCGCGGCATGATGTGTTCGGCGCGTGAGCTGGAGCTCGGCGAGGATCACAGCGGCATCATCGAACTGCCACAGGACGCGCCTATCGGTAGCGCGTTCACGCGCTATGCCGGCCTCGACGATCCCGTGTTCGATGTGAACGTCACGCCCAATCGGCAGGACGCGATGGGCGTGCGCGGGATCGCCCGCGACCTCGCGGCGGCGGGAATGGGCACGCTGAAGCCGCTTGCGGTCCCGCAGATCGAGGGCAGCTTCCCCTGCCCTGTTCCCGTGACGATCGACGACTCCGAGGGCTGTCCCGCCTTCTTCGGCCGCGCAATCAGGGGGCTCAAGAACGGAAGCTCGCCGGAGTGGATGCAGCGCCGTCTCAAGGCCGCCGGACAGCGGCCGATCTCGGCGCTCGTCGACATCACCAATTATGTGATGGTCGACCTCGGTCGCCCGAGCCATGCCTACGACATCGCGAAGCTGACCGGCGGCCTCACCGCGCGAGCGGCGAGGGCCGGCGAAAAGGTGCTCGCGCTTAACGAGAAGGAATATGCGCTCGAGCCATTCATGACCGTGATCGCCGACGACGAGCAGGTGCACGACATCGGCGGCATCATGGGCGGCGAGGATTCGGGCGTTAGCGACGCGACCACCGACGCGATGCTCGAGGTCGCTTATTTCACGCCGGAACGTATCGCGCGCACCGGTCAGGCCCTCGGCCTTACCAGCGATGCCCGCAGCCGGTTCGAGCGCGGTGTCGACCCGGCCTTCCTCGACGATGCGCTGGCGGTGCTCACCGGCCTCATCCTCGACATCTGCGGCGGCGAACCGTCGGCGGCGATTCGCGCCGGT
This sequence comes from Sphingomicrobium sp., assembly GCA_036562805.1. Lineage (GTDB taxonomy): Bacteria > Pseudomonadota > Alphaproteobacteria > Sphingomonadales > Sphingomonadaceae > Sphingomicrobium. Next base: position 5,039 of record DATCJM010000245.1, on the reverse strand, counting down.
GAACCACCGGTCGACAAGCGCACCATCCAATTCGATTTCGGCCGGACAGAAGCGCTCGGCGGAGTCGACGTGGCTGAGCAGCAGCAGCGCGAAATTCTCGAACGCCTGGGCTTCGAGGTGAATGGAAGCACGGTCATGGTTCCAAGCTGGCGGCGGGACGTCGATGGGCCGGCCGATCTCGTCGAAGAGGTGGTCCGAATCACTGGGTACGACGCAGTGCCCTCGACGCCGCTGAGCCGACTTTCTGCCGTGGCCAAGCCAACCGCGACGCGGTCTCAGCTGGTCGAACGGCACGCGCGTCGCACCGCCGCCGCCCGAGGGCTCGACGAAGCGGTGACGTGGAGCTTCATCTCGGAGGGGGAGGCGAAAGCGTTCGGCGGAGGAGACTGGAAGCTCGCCAATCCGATCAGCGAGGAGATGAAGGTGATGCGCCCTTCCCTTCTCCCGGGCCTGATTGCGGCAGCGCGGCGCAACCTCGACCGAGGCGCTTCGTCGGTCCGCCTGTTCGAGATCGGCCGCCGCTACCTTGCCGAAGGCGAGCGCCCGACCCTTGGACTGATCCTCACGGGCGATCGCCGGTCGCGCAGCTGGCAGAACGGCAAGGCGCAAACGTTCGACGCGTTCGATGCGAAGGCGGAGGCGCTTGCGCTGATGGACGCCGCCGGCGCGCCTGTCGACAATCTCCAGGTTTTCGCCGACGCAGGGCCGACATGGCATCCCGGCCGTTCGGCCACCCTTCGCCTCGGCCCGAAAGCAGTGCTGGCGGCGTTCGGCGAGCTTCATCCAGCGCTGCAGAAAAGCGTCGGCGCTCCGCCGGGCGCTGTCGGTGCTGAAATCTACCTCGACGCCATTCCAGCCGCCCGTCCGGGTGCACGCACTCGCGGCGCCTACGAGCCACCGGCGCTGCAGGCGATCACGCGCGATTTCGCGTTCATCGTCCCTGGCGATCAGTCAGCGGATTCGTTGCTCCGCACCATCCGTGGCGCGGACAAGACGGCGATCGCCGGCGTTCGCCTGTTCGACCGGTTCGAGACTCCCGACGGCGTGTCGCTGGCCTACGAGGTCACGTTGCAGCCGGTGGAGAAGAGCTTCACCGACGACGAGATCGGCGATATCTCACGCCGCGTGATTGCCGCCGCCGAGAAGCTGGGCGCCCGCCTCCGGTCCTGATTCGAGGGCGTTGATGGCAGCGTGAACCTGCCCCTCGATATCCTTTCGCGGAAGACCCGCCGGAAGAGTCGTTCCGATGCTGAACGTGATGGTTCCGCTCTTGTGAACGAGACCGCGGCCCCACAGCCGACCGCTGTCGACGGCGACGGGAACGACGGGCAGGCCGAGCGCTCGGTAGAGCGCAGTGAAGCCCGAGCGGAGCGGCGGTTGCTCGCCGACGGGCACCCGCGTGCCTTCGGGGTAGATGATGACCGGGCGTCCCGTCGCGATTGCTTTCTTCCCTTCGGCAACCAGGTTGCGCAGCGCCTTTGCGCCGGCGGAGCGCTCGACCGGAATGACGCCATAACGCCGCGTCAGGAAACCGAAGAGCGGAATGTCCGAAAGCTCTTTCTTGAGCACGATGATGGGCAGGCCACTCAACCGGACCATCTCGAGCGTCTCGAACATCGACTGGTGCTTGACCGCGATCAGGCTGCAGCCGCGCGGGACCTCGCCTTCGACACGGACGCGGATGCCGAGAACATAACGCGCGAGCCAATGGTGGAAATCCGTCCAGCCGAGGACGACTGCCAGCGTGGGCCTGCGGCCAAATGCGCTCGCGGCGATGCCGACGAGCACCCACAGGAAGGTCGCCGGGTAGAATATCGCCGCGTAAAGCAGCGACCTCAAAACCGCCATCAGAGGTCGACCCCGGCCGCGATCCGCCGAAGGACATATTTGTTATATTCGGCGAACAGCAGCAGGAAGCTCGGCTCGGTTCGAACGGCGTCCGGTACGACAACATATTTCGAGCCGAGCACGCGACGGAATTCGTAGCGCGCCCGACGCATGTGCCAGTCGCTGGTGATGAGGCGCAGCGATCGGAACTGGTGCTTCGCAAGCCAGCGGCCTGCTTCCTCCGCGTTGGAGCGCGTGTCGACCGATTCGCTGCCGAGGTCGACGCAGCATTTGAGGAGGCTCGCGCTTCCCGGGATCCGCACGGCGAGATCAACCTTCCTCACCGAAGGATCGGCGCCCGCCACCAGCAGCCGCTTCGCCTTGCCGTTGCGAAGCACGTCGATCCCATGTTCGAGCCGTCCGCTCCCGCCCGTCAGCACGACTGCCGCGTCCGTCGGCTGAGCGGTTGGCGACGCCGGCTTGCCCAGCGTGAAGGCGAAGATGACGAAGCCGATCGCATAAAGGAGGGCAAGGAGAGCAGCGAGCCGGGCGATCATAGCGTCTCCCGAAGTGCCGCGAGCACTGCCATGCGCGCGACCCAGGTCGCAAGCGCGGTCAAAAGGAACGGCAGGAGCGCGAGAATGAAGAGGTCGCCGATCGAAAAGGTCGTGCCGCCGGTAAGCTCTCCCGCAAAGGACGCGCCGCTCGCCAGCAGAAGAAGAACGAGCACGCCCGCCAGCGCGCCCGCGAGGCTTCCGACCAGCGCATCGATCGCGATCTTTCGCTGGAATAGATGGGTTAGCTGGACGTCCGTCGCGCCGATCCCGTGCATTACCTCGATCGTGAATCGATGCGTGTCGAGCGCACCGCGAGCAGCAAGGACGACCGCGGCGGCGGCCGCTGCGCTGAGCAACACGACAAGCCCGAAGGCGATCCATTGCAATGTCGCCATCGAATGGAGCAGCGGCGCGACGCGGTCGCGATGCGCGCTGATCCGAGCGGACGGCGCCACGGACCGGGCCCGCTGCTGGATTGCGGCCAGGTTCGCCCCTGCCGCGACGTCGAAGTTGATCAGCGCTGGGACCGGAAGGTCGGCGCTGTCCGCAGCGGGCCCCAGCCACTTCTTCAAGGTCCCGCGCATCTCGCTTTCCGGTACGGGCTGAACCGAAGTCACGCCTGGTGCGGATTTCAGAGCGGCAACGAGCGCCGAAAGATCCTGCCCGCCGCTGGGAACTTCGAGAGCATAGCGGGTCTCGATCGCCCTGCTCAGTGACCCGGCCGTGCTGGCGAGCGCGAGGCCGGTCGCGGCGATGATCATGATCGAGAAGCTCATGATCGCGATCACCCAGGGCGTCGGGCCGCGAAAACGGCTCGTCCCAAGGAGGCGGCCGTAGGCCGGCGGCGAGATCAGCCAGTCGAGCATCAGGAGCGCCCCGGCGGCGGATTGCGCAGCATGCCTGTCGGATCCGTCAGGCCGCCGTTTTCGAGCCGGATCAGGTCGGCACCCTGGGTCGCGCTGATCAGGCCGACATCGTGCGTTGCGACGACGATCGTGGTGCCGAGCCGGTTCAGCGCTGTGAAGAGGTGCAGAAGGCGCTTGGCCATGTCCGCATCGACGTTGCCGGTCGGTTCGTCGGCGACGAGCAATTCCGGCCGGTTGATCACTGCCCGGGCGATTGCGACTCTCTGCTGCTCGCCGCCGGACAAGGTCGGTGGGCGCGCGCTGGCGCGGTCGGCGAGGCCGACCCAGGCGAGCATCTCGCGAACCGGACCTTCGACTTCCTCGTCGCTGGCTCCGGCGACGCGAAGCGGAAGCGCGACATTGTCGAACGCGGAGAGGTGGCGGATCAGGCGGAAGTCCTGGAAGACCACGCCGATGCGGCGCCGATAGGGTGGCAGCGCCTCGCGCGGCGCTTCGCTCAGCTCTTCGCCGAACAGGCGGATCCTTCCGCGCGTCGGGCGCTGCGCCAGGTAGAGAAGCTTCAGAAGCGAGGTTTTTCCCGCGCCCGACGGCCCGGTCAGGAAATAGAAACCGCCGTTGGAAAGCCGGAAATCTAGATCGCGCAGCACTTCGCCGCCCGTGCCGTAGCGCAGGCCGACGCTGTCGAATTCCGCAATTGCTGGCAGCTTGCCGTCCCTCCCCTTGCGCCGGCAGGCCCTCCGCCTTGCCAAGCTTCATCCATTACTGTTTAGCTTGCGCTCACCGTCTCGGAAGAGGGCTTTTGAAGCGATGATCCTCACCTGCCCCAGCTGCGGAACGCAATATGTGGTGAAAGACGGCGCCATTCCGCCCGAAGGACGGCAGGTCCGCTGCGCTTCGTGCAAGCACAGCTGGCATCAGGATCCGGAGGAAAGCGCTGCGCCGGCAGCCGAGCCCGAGACCCAGCCTGTAGCGGCAGCACCCGTTCAGCCAGAGATGGCCGAGGCGCCGGAAGCCGCCGATGACGAAGGCGATGAAAGCCTCGCCGAAGCGACGTTGATCGAGCCGCGTAGTGGGCCCGAGGCCGAACAGCGGGCCTATGAGGAAGCGATCGCCGAGACCGACGAGCGGGCAGCGCCCGCCGAAGATGCGATGGCGCCGGAAGTCGAGACGACTGGCACCGCCGCCAGCACCGTCGAACCTGACTGGCAGGAGCCACCGCACGCCGAAGCGCAGGACGACGAATTCACGCCTTTCCCGGCAAGCAGCGAAATCGAGCCGCGCCGCCGCAATCCAATCCTGTCCATCTTGATCGTCGTTATCGTCGTGATCTTGCTTGCGGCCGCCTTCTGGTTTCTGGCGCCGCCCGAATTCAAAGCGCGCCTCGGGCTGGCGGAGCTCGGGACGAGCCCGCTCGCGCTCGTGACGACGCACATGGATCGGCAGCGATTGGAAAGCGGTCAAGAATTGCTCACGGTCACCGGGCGCGTGATCAATCCCACCGCCAAGGAACAGGACGTGCCGCCGCTTCAGGCGCAACTGAAGACGCGCGCGGGCAAAGTTGTCGCCAGCTGGACCATTCCGCCGCCTGCGCGTTCTCTTCCGCCGGGCGCGAGCGCGAGCTTCAACAGCGCCGAGCTAAAGGTCCCGGCGGGTGGCGATGAGTTGACGATCACGCTCGGCACCCAAGCCAGCTGACCGGCTTTACTCGAATTCGATGAGGCGGGCCGGGTGCGCGCTTCCGTCGGTCGTAACAGTAGCGTCATGAGCAGGCGGCGCGTCGGCATTGATC
>DATCJM010000224.1:0-4878 GCA_036562805.1 Sphingomicrobium sp. | reverse complement strand
GCCTCGAACCGCTCCTCGACGCGATTATCGAGCGGATCGGCTCGGCAACGGACCAGCCCCCGGAAACGGCAGAAGCGGAAGGCGCCGAAGGACGCCCCTGGTCGCCACTATGAGGCTCGCGCTAACCGGCGGGACGGGTTTCATCGGTTCGCACCTCGTCGACGTCGCGATTGCTGCGGGCCACGATCTCACGGCGCTGACCCGTCGCGATCAACCGAATCGGGATGGGATCGAATGGATAAGCGGCGACCTCCACGACCGCGCTGCGCTCGAACAGTTGGTTTCCCACGCCGACGCGGTCATCCATGTCGCCGGCGTCATCACGGCCAGTACGGCCGCCACATTCGAGAAGGGAAACGTCGACGGCACACTGGCGATGCTTGCTGCCGCGACGGCCGCCGGCATCCACCGCTTCGTCCATCTTTCGTCGCTCGCCGCGCGCGAGCCGAACCTCTCGCTCTACGGAGCGTCGAAGGCGCGAGCGGAGGAGTTGGTCCACAGCTCCGGGCTCGACTGGGCGATCGTTCGGCCGCCCGCCGTCTATGGCCCTGGCGACAAGGAGACTCTCGAGCTCTTCCGCATGGCCAAGCTCGGCGTCATGCTGATGCCGCCCAAGGGCCGGATCTCGGTGATCCATGTCGATGATCTGTGCCGTTTGCTTCTCACGTTGACTGAACGGGATGCACCCACGGGAGTCCTGATCGAACCTGACGACGGGAAACCGGACGGCTGGACGCACCGCGAGTTCGCCGCCGCGCTTGGCGAGGCTGTCGGCACGAAGCCCGCCATCCTTTCATCACCTGGCATATTGCTTCGCCTCGCCGCGCGCGCCGATCAACTCTTTCGCCGCGAGAGAGCAAAGCTGACAGTCGACCGCGCCGCTTATTTCTCGCATCGGAACTGGGTCGTCGAACCCAAGAGAGCCCCGCCGCAGCAATTATGGCACCCCTCGATTCCGACCAGCGAAGGGCTCAGGCAGACCGCCGATTGGTACCGCGCCGAAGGGTGGCTTTAAGATGCTCGAACGACTAGCCGGCTGAGAATTCATGTCAGCGCTGTTCACCCCGTTGGAGGTTGGAGGCCTTCATCTCGCCAACCGCATCGTGATCGCTCCGATGTGCCAATATTCGGCGGAGGACGGCTCCATGACCGACTGGCACGTGATTCATTTGGGCCAACTCGCTCTGTCGGGCGCGGCGCTGCTGACCATCGAAGCGACTGCCGTCGCGCCCGAAGGCCGCATCAGCTACGCGGACACCGGCATTTGGTCGGACGAGAATGAAGAAGCGATGGCGCGTGTCCTCACGAGCGTGCGCCGCTGGTCCGACATGCCGATCGCGATCCAGCTCGGCCACGCGGGCCGTAAGGCCTCGACCGAGAAGCCCTGGAATGGCGGCAAGCAACTGGCCCCGACCGATCCAAACGGCTGGCAGACCGTCGCGCCGTCGCCGATGCCGTTCCTCGAAGGCGAAAATCCGCCGCTCGAGCTGGACAGGGCCGGGCTCGTCCGCATCCGCGATGCCTTCGCCGACGCGGCGAAGCGAGCAGCCCGCCTCGATCTCGCGGCCGTGCAGTTGCACGGAGCGCATGGCTATCTGCTCCACCAGTTCCTTTCGCCGCTGTCGAACAGGCGCACCGACGAATATGGCGGGAGCCTCGAAAATCGCATGCGCTTCCCGCTGGAAGTGTTCGAAGCCGTCCGCGCCGTCTTCCGTGCCGATAGACCGGTGACCATGCGCGTGTCCGGGACTGATTGGGTCGAAGGCGGATGGGACATCGAGCAGACGATCGAGTTCGCACGAGCGCTCGAGCAGCGCGGCTGCGCGGGGATTCACGTCTCATCCGGCGGCCTCGATCCGCGCCAGCAGATTCCCATCGGACCGAGCTACCAGGTGCCGCTCGCCCGGGCGGTCAAGAGAGCCGTCAACATGCCCGTCGTGGCGGTTGGACTCATCAGTGATTTCGAACAGGCCGAAGCGATCGTCGGCACCGGCGATGCCGACCTCGTCGCGCTCGCGCGTGGGATGCTGTATGACCCGCGCTGGCCGTGGCACGCGGCAGCGGCGCTCGGTGGCAAGGTCAAGGCACCGCCGCAATATCTAAGATCGCAGCCGCGTCGGCATCGCGACCTGTTCGAATGAGGAGACGGGGATGAACGGCGCTCTCCTCTCCCTCGTTCTGGCCGTCATTGGCGGCGTTCTCCTCGCCGTCCAGGCACCGACCAACGCTCTGCTCGGCAAGGCATCGGGCTCGCCGATCGTCGCCGCTTTCATCTCCTTCCTCATCGGGACGATCGCGCTTGGCGCCGCGGTCGCCGCAACGTCCGGTCGCCTGCTCGACCCGTCGCTGAAGCAGGTCCCGTGGTACGCCTGGCTCGGCGGCTTCTACGGCGCCTTCTTCGTCGCGGTCGCCGCGTTCGGAGCGCCGAGGGTCGGGGTCGGCGTGCTCCTCACCGCGGCGATTGGCGGCCAGCTCGCTGCAGCCCTCGTCCTCGACCATTTCGGCCTTCTCGGCCTGGCCCGTCACCCCATCACATTGACGCGGGCGCTCGGCTTCGTCCTCGTCGTCGTCGGCGCTGCTTTGGTCCGCAGGAGCTAGTTCAACGCACCATAGACCGTCTTCCCGCCGAGCACCGTCGCAAGCACCGTCGTCGTCCGGATTTGCTCGGCCGGGATCTTCAGGATGTCCTTCGACAGCACGACGAAATCCGCATATTTGCCCGGCTCGATCGAGCCTTTCACATTCTCCTCGAAGGTCGTGTAGGCGCCGTTGATTGTGACCGAGCGAATCGCGTCGGCGCGGCTGATGCCCTGGTCGGGACCGAGCTTGCCGCCCCATTGCGTTCCGCGCGTCACCTCGCCGTAAATCTCGAGCAGAGGCTCGGCATAATAAGAGATCGGTCCGTCCGAACCGCCCGCGAACATGACGTCGCTACGAAGCCACTCGCGATAGGGCTCGCTTCGGTCAGCCAATGGCCGTTTCCACGCCTTCAGGATCAACTTTCCGAGTTCGTAATTGTGCATGTACTGCGAGTTGATAATCAACCCGAGCGCCTTCACTCTCTGGTAGTGCTGCGGCCCGAGCAGGAAGGCGTGGTCGATCATCCACCGGCGCTTGACGATCGGGGTCTCTTTGTTCGCATAATCGAAGCCGTCCAACGCCTCGTCGATAGCGGCGTCGCCGACGGCGTGCGGCCGCAGTCGGTAGCCATATTTCGCGACCAGCGCGGCGAACTCGTCGAACTGCGCGTTCGGCACCTTCTGCAGTCCGCGGTAGCCCGGCTTGCCCGGATAGTCGTGCTCGAGGAACGCTGTCAGCTCGGCGCCGTCCAGGCCGGTCTCGCCGATCTCGTCCGAGCGGAACATCCCGTCACCGTCGCTCCCGGGCTTGGGGAGCGCCTTCAAAGCCGTCTCGACCTTGTCGAGCGGCTCGGCGGGATCGATGTCGTAGGCGAAATCGACGCGCACGGTGAGCTGCCTCGCGTCGCGAAGCTTGCGGAACAGCGCCGCGTCAGCGGGCGTGCCGCTGGGATCGCCGGCGCTGGTCAGCCCATGGCTGTTCACAAGTGCGAGCACCCGCTTCATCCCCTCTTCCTTTTGCGCCTCCGTCGGGCGCGGCATGAACGGCCGAACGAAGCGGCTGGCATTGTCCATCAGCAGTCCCGTCGGCTCGCCGCTCCCGTCCTTGTAGATTTGCCCGCCCTGCGGGTCGGGGGTGTCGCGGGTCACATGTGCGAGGGCGAGCGCGCTGCTGTTGACGATCACATAATGCGGTCCTGGAATCGCGACCGGGTTGTTCGGCGCCGCGGCATCGAGATCGGTTCGCGTCGGAAGCCGGCCCTCCGCCAGTTGATATTCCCACCAGCCGCGTGTGCCCGTAATCCACTCGCCAGGCTTCACGTGACTGGCGCGCCCAGCGATAGCCGCCTGGATCTGCTTGATTGAATGGATGTGCGTCAGGTCGACCTGGAGCGGCAGGTCCTCGCCCGCGGTCAGGTGGACGTGCGTGTCGTTGAAGCCTGGCAGCACCGTCTTGCCGTGCAGATCGACGACGCGGGTATTCGGCCCCGCGGACTTCATCACATCGGCATCGCTTCCGACCGCGATAAACTTGCTGCCGCCAATGGCGGCCGCGCGCGCGCTTGAAAATCGCCGGTCGACGGTCACGATATGCGCGTCGCGAATGATCAGGTCGGCCGGCGCGTCCGCACTCAATAACAATGCAATGGCAATCATCTCTCGTTCCTCATCGATCAAAGGGTGAAGCGGATGCCGGCGCGGAAGAAGCGGCCGACCACGTCGTAGAATTGGCCGTTGGTGCTGCTTTCGTTGATCCCGCCGGCGGCTCCTGACGGGATCATCGGCGGATCGACGTCGGTCAGATTGTTGACCACCGCGAACAACTCGGCGGAGCGCGTGCCCGTCGTGTGCACGCGAAGGGCAGCCGTCGCCGTCAGATAGACGAACGGCGGCACGTGATTGTCGTTGATGCTGTTCTTCTCGCCCGCTCCTTCGTGGAGCAGCGTGCTGAACACGCCGGCCCCGACGTAGCGAGCCTGGAGCCCGAGCCGGAGCGGCCCGCGCGTGTAGTCGACGAATGCGTCACCCGCCCATTTCGGGACCCCTCCTGTACGGTTGAAATTGCTCACCTGCCCGAGCCGGTCCAACGTCCCTCCGCCCGGGGTGGACGATTGGAGCTCAAGCACCCGCGTCGCCAGCAGCTGGGCGGTGAGCGATCCGCCGAAGAAGCGGCTGCGCGAATAATCGGCCTCGAAATCGATCCCGCGAGTCTTCGCCTGCGCGAGGTTCAATCGCGTGTTGGTGATAAACGCGATCGTTCCGTCCGAGTTGAAGGTGATCGACTGGCAGAACAGCGGGT
>DATCJM010000268.1:0-2055 GCA_036562805.1 Sphingomicrobium sp. | reverse complement strand
ATCTCGAGCAATGCCTGTGGTTCTCCGAGCTGCCGTTCGTGAGCCTCGCGCCGGTCGGGAAATTCCTCCTGTCACAACTTGCGCGAAGCAAGGTGACGGTCGTGCTGACCGGGGAAGGGGCCGACGAGGTCTTTCTCGGCTATCGGTCCTTCTTCGCGAATGCGATCCGCGACACCCGTTCGGGTGCGGGTGGGCACTCGACGAAGCGGCGCCGCCTGAAGTTGGGACAGTCAGCCGAAAAGCTATCGCTGCGGATCTTCCACAAGAGCCAGCGTCAGCGGCTTGCATCGGCGCGCGCTCGCAGTTTGGGCGAGCAAGCCTCGGCGAAACCGATTATCAATGCCGTTCAGGAAGCGCGGATTGCCGCGATGCCGCTCGATATCCTCGCCTACCTCGGCGATCGCGAGGAGATGGCCCATTCGCTCGAGGCGCGCCTGCCGTTTCTCGATCATCATCTTTACGATGCGGCGAAGTTCATCCCGGTCGATCTCAAGATGCGAAACGGTGTCGAGAAAGCCGTCCTGCGTGACGCCGCCAAAGACATTCTGCCGGACGCGATGCGCATGCGCCGAAAGAGCGGCTTCATGCTGACCAGCGACGCCGTCGATTTCTTCGGCGCGGACCGTGCCGCGACCGAGCAGCTTCGCCGGCGATACCTGTCGCGGCAAGCATTCGAGCGGTCGGGAATCTTTTCTTATGCGGCCTACAGGCTGATCAGCCTTGCGGCTCGCGCTCCGCTGTCGAAGCGGACGAAGCGGCTTCGGCGCAACGCGAACAAGGTCATCATGTACATGATGCAGGCGCACATGCTGGAACAGATGTTCGTCACCGACCCCGCATGGCGGGCGGCCGCCGAAGCTTAGAGGCACGCCTCCAGATACGGCTGGTCGAAGCCGAACTGCTTGGCCTTTTCGAGCGTGTAGGGGCGGAGGCCCATCGAGCGATATTCGCCGATGATCTTCCCGTCGGCGGTCTCGTCCAGATACTCGAACTTGAACAGCTCCTGGGTGACGATGACATCGCCTTCCATGCCGATTACCTCGGTGATGTTCGTCGTGCGGCGTGAACCGTCACGTAGGCGCTTCACCTGCACGATGAGGTCGACCGAGTCCGCGATCTGGCGGCTGATCGCCTCCTTCGGGATCTTGATGTCCGACATCATCACCATGTTCTCCATACGCGCCAGGCACTCGCGCGGCGAGTTGGAGTGGAGCGTCGCGCACGACCCGTCGTGGCCGGTGTTCATCGCCGCCAGGAGGTCGAAACACTCCTGGCCACGAATCTCGCCGAGGATGATGCGATCCGGGCGCATACGAAGGGCGTTGATGACAAGGTCGCGGATGCTGATCGCGCCCTGACCTTCGAGGTTTGCCGGCCGCGTTTCGAGCGGCAGCCAGTGCGGCTGCTGAAGCCGAAGCTCGGCCGCGTCTTCGATGGTGATTACGCGCTCGCCGGGGTCGATCATCTTCGACAAGGCGTTGAGCATCGTCGTCTTACCGGAACCCGTACCGCCGGAGATGATGACGTTCATCCGCGACGCGCCGGCGATCTTGAGGACCGTCGCCATCTTCTCCGACATCGATCCGAAGCCCTTCATCATGTCGAGCGTGATCGGCTTCTCGGAGAACTTACGAATGGAGATGGCGGTGCCGCGCAGCGACAGCGGCGGAACGATGACGTTGACGCGGCTGCCGTCCTGAAGGCGCGCGTCGCAGAGCGGGGTGGTTTGGTCGATACGGCGGCCGACCTTGTTCACGATGCGCTGCGCGATCTGGAACAGATGCTCTTCATCGCGGAACGTGATCTGCGCGATCTCGAGCTTGCCTTTGCGCTCGACGTAGGTCTGCTCGGGGCCATTGACCATGATATCGCTGACCGCTGGATCGGCGAGCAGCTCTTCGAGCGGGCCAAGGCCGAGCAGCTCGTCGACCAGCACTTTCTCGAGGGCGAACTGCTCGCGACGGTTCAGAGTGATCTTCAGTTCGGCGAGCACTTCGGAGATGATCGGCCGGAATTCCTCGGCCAGCTCGTCCTTGTTGAGAGTGGCTGCGGCTT
>DATCJM010000215.1:0-2735 GCA_036562805.1 Sphingomicrobium sp. | reverse complement strand
CCCCGCTTTTTCTTTGCTTGCGCATTTGACGCCGCTCCCCCCATCTTAGGGGCGTGCTGCGCCAGTACGAACTCGTCGAGAAGGTGCGCTCCTACGATCCCGATGCGGACGAGGGGCTGATCAACCGCGCCTACGTCTTTTCGATGAAAGCGCACGGCGACCAGCAGCGCGCCTCGGGCGATCCCTATTTCAGCCATCCGATCGAGGTCGCAGGAATCCTCACCGACCTGAAGCTCGACGATCAGACGATCGCCACCGCCATCCTGCACGACACGATCGAAGACACGCTCGCCACGACGGACGAGATCGAAAAGCTGTTCGGCAAGGATGTGGCCCGCCTCGTCGACGGCGTCACCAAGCTCAGCAAGATCGAGGCCCAGTCGGAAAGCGAGCGCGCCGCCGAGAACCTCCGAAAGTTCCTGCTCGCACTCAGCGACGACATCCGCGTGCTCCTGGTGAAGCTCGCGGACCGGCTGCACAACATGCGGACGCTCCATCACATACCGTCCGAGGACAAGCGTCGCCGGATCGCGCGCGAGACCATGGATATCTACGCGCCGCTCGCCGAGCGGATCGGCATGTACGAAATGATGACCGAGATGCAGACGCTGGCGTTCCGCGAGATCGAGCCGGACGCTTATGCCTCGATCATGCGGCGGCTGAAGCAACTGACGGAAGTCGGCGGCGACCTCGTCAACCGGATCGGCCTCGGATTGCAGCTCTATCTCGCCGACAACGGGCTCGAGGCCGAAGTCACCGGGCGGCAGAAGCATCCTTTCTCTATCTGGAAGAAGATGGCTGAAAGGCACATCAGCTTCGAGCAATTGTCCGATGTGATGGCGTTTCGGATCATCGTCGACGATGTCGCTGATTGCTATCGAGCGCTTGGCCTGATCCACCGCCGCTGGCCAATGGTCCCGGGCCGCTTCAAGGATTATATCTCGACGCCCAAGCGCAACGGATACCGTTCGCTCCACACGTCCGTGATCCACGATTCGAAGATGCGGATCGAAATCCAGATCCGAAGCCGCGAAATGCATGAGCAGGCGGAGCGCGGGCTTGCGGCCCATTGGGCCTACAAGGAAGGCAAGCCGAAGGCCGAAATCCATGTGCCCTGGGTCGACGACCTCGTCGAGATCCTCGACCATGCCGAGAGCCCCGAAGAGTTGCTCGAGCATACCCGGATGGCGATGTATCAGGACCGGATCTTCGCCTTCACCCCGAAGGGCGAACTGATCCAGTTGCCCAAGGGCGCGACGCCGGTCGATTTCGCTTATGCCGTCCACACCGATCTCGGCGACCGGACGGTCGGCGCGAAGATCAACGGGCGCGTGGTTCCGCTCCGCACGATGCTGGAGAACGGCGACCAGGTCGAAATCCTGGCGTCCGAGGCGCAGCACCCGCAGCCGTCCTGGCTTCGATTCGTGGCGACGGGCAAGGCGCGCGCGGGGGTCCGCCGTTTTGTGCGCCACAAGGAGCGTGAGGAGACGATCGAGCTGGGGCGGAAGATCTACGACGAGATCGTCCAGCGGCTGCCCGCCGAGCTCGACAGCGTCGCGCAGAAACGCGCGCTCAAGAAGCTCAAGATCGAGAATGAAGACGAGCTGATGATCGCCATCGCCCGCAAGCGCGTGACCGACGACGCGCTGATGGAGGCGCTGATGCCCGGATCAGCCGGCGGCGACGTTGCGCCGCGCCCGCTCGGCCAGCGCAAGGCGATCTCGATCAAGGGCCTCACCCCCGGCGTCGCCTATCACCTCGCCCAATGCTGCCATCCGATTCCTGGCGACCGCATCGTCGGCCTTCGCCGTGAGGACGAGGAAATCGAAGTTCACGTGATCGGCTGCGACACGCTCGCCAGCGGGATCGATGCCGACTGGCTCGACCTTGCGTGGGGCGAGGGTTCGGACGGCGGCGCGGCGAGACTCGCGGTGATCCTGCGCGACATCCCCGGCGCGCTCGGAACGATGTCCGGCATCCTCGGCGCCAAGCACGCCAACATCATCAACCTTCAGCTGGTCCACCGCGACGGCAGCTTCCAGACTTTCCATCTCGACATCGAAGTCCACGACCTGGCGCATCTTCACGCCATCGTCGCCGCGCTTCGCGACGCGGATCCGGTCAGCTCGGTCGAGCGGATTTAAACGCGGGCCGCCTGCCGCTGGTGGCGTGCCTCCGCATCCCCCGCGGCAAGCACCGCGAGCATGACAAGATCGGACGCGCTGGCCGTCATCGGTGCGATTTGCACCGGGTGCTCGAGGCCGAGGATGTAAGGGCCGAGCACGCTTTCCCCGCCCAGTTCGCGCAGCAGCTTGGCCGACAGGCTGGCCGACTGGAGCCCTGGCATGACGAGAATGTTCGCCGGCCCCGAGAGCCGGCTGAACGGATAGAAGCGGCGCTGCATGTCGTAATTGAGCGATACGTCCGGCGCCATCTCGCCTTCATATTCGAAGTCGACGTGGAATCCGTCGAGCAGCTTCACCGCTTCGCGGAGACCTTCGATGTGGGCGCCCGGTGGGTTGCCGAACGTCGTATAGCTGATGAACGCAACGCGCGGCTCCAGCCCCATCCGCCGCGCGAAAGACGAGGCGCGCATCGCGATCGCCGCATATTGCTCGGCTGTCGGCCGCTCGGTCACCGCCGTGTCGGCGATCAGCACGGTATGGCTGCGGCTGACGATCACGTTGATGCCGAAGGGCGTCGCGCCGGTTTCATCGTCGACGACGGTGCGGACC
>DATCJM010000213.1:0-3666 GCA_036562805.1 Sphingomicrobium sp. | reverse complement strand
TCCTCTCAGCGATCGACGTCGTTTTCGGGGAGGTGGACCGCTGATGGCCGGCCAGGCGGGAATCCTCGACAGCCCGGAGCAGCGGGCCCGCTGGGAAGGCTTCCAGTGGACGCGCGAGAATGCGCAGGCCGCTGAGGAGATCGTCGGGCGCTATCCGGCGGGCCGCCAGCTATCGGCGTCGATCCCGCTGCTGGATCTCGCGCAGCGGCAGGTCGGGGCCGAGACGAACACGCAGGGCTGGCTGCCGATCCCGGTGATGGAGTTTGTGGCCAAGGAGCTCGACGTCCCATACATCCGGATTCTCGAGGTCGCGACCTTCTACACGATGTTCAACCTGGAGCCGGTCGGCCGCTTCCACGTCCAGGTGTGCGGAACGACGCCGTGCATGCTGCGCGGCTCGGACGACGTGCTGAACGCCTGCTACAAGCGCGGGCTGAAGAAGGGCCACACGACCGAGGACGGCCTGTTCACGCTGACCGAAGTGGAATGCCTCGGCGCCTGCGCCAACGCGCCGATGGTCCAGATCAACGACGACAATTACGAAGACCTGACCGCCGAGAGCATGGGCGCGATCCTCGATGCCCTTGCCGCCGGCAAGTCGCCCAAGCCGGGCCCCCAGATCGACCGCCAGACCAGCTGCCCGGTCGGCGGCCCGACCACGCTCAAGAAAATGGCCGAGCGCAATTACGATTACCGGCCGCTATGGACTGCAACTGCTGGTCCGCCGGAGGGCGCGCAATGATCGGGATCATCATCGCCGTCATCCTCGCGATCCTGGTCGTCGGGATGCTGCTGAAGCTCATCAAGATCGCGCTGATCGTCGCGGTCTGCGTCGGGATCGTCATGTTCGCGCAGAACAAGTTCGGCGGAGGGACGAAGCGGCTCAAATGACCTTTGCAGCCATCATCGTCGCCGTCGTGCTGGCCTTCATCGCCTTCAAGTTCGTGAAGGGGATGATCAAGTTCGCCGTGCTTGCGGTGATCATCCTGCTCGGCCTGTTCGTCGCGCACGCGGCGGGGGCGTTCTGATGGGCTACACCGGGCCGCTCGCGGACAAGGACCGCATCTTCACCAACGTCTACGGATTCCAGTCGCCTTACTTGAACGCGGCGCAGCAGCGCGGCGACTGGGACAATACAAAGGCGCTGATGGCGATCGGTGAGGATGCCATCATCGAACAGATCAAGGCGTCGGGGCTTCGGGGCCGCGGCGGCGCCGGCTTCCCGACGGGCATGAAGTGGGGCTTCATGCCCAAGGAGCCCAAGCCGGGTAAGCCGAACTTCCTGGTCATCAATGCCGACGAATCCGAGCCCGGATCGTGCAAGGACCGGGAGATCATCCGCCACGATCCGCACAAGCTGCTCGAAGGCGCGCTGATCGCCGGCTTCGCGATGCGGGCGCGCGCGGCATACATCTACATTCGCGGCGAATTCATCCGCGAAACCGAAGTGTTACGCAAGGCTGTTGCCGAAGCTTATGAAGCGGGCCTGCTGGGCAAGAACGCGGCCGGCAGCGGCTACGACTTCGACCTGTTCGTTCACCGCGGCGCCGGCGCCTACATCTGCGGCGAAGAGACGGCGATGCTCGAAAGCCTCGAGGGCAAGCAGGGCAAGCCGCGCCTCAAGCCGCCGTTCCCGGCAGGCGCAGGCCTCTACGGCTGCCCGACGACCGTCAACAATGTCGAGAGCATCGCGGTCGCACCGACGATCCTGCGGCGCGGCGCCAGCTGGTTCGCGAGCATCGGCAATCCGAAGAACGAGGGCACGAAGCTGTTCCAGCTGTCGGGCCACATCAACACGCCCTGCGTGGTCGAGGAATCCATGGGCATCAGCTTCCGCGAGCTGATCAGCCGACACGGCCACGGCGTTCGCGGTGGCAAGAACCCGGACGATTTCAGCAACTTGCTGGCGGTTATTCCGGGCGGATCGTCCGTCCCGCTGGTCCCTGCCGAGGAAATCCTCGACGCGCCGATGGATTTCGACGGGCTCAAGGCGCTCGGCTCCGGCCTCGGGACCGCGGCGGTGATCGTCATGGACAAGTCGACAGACATCGTTCGCGCGATCAGCCGCATCAGCTATTTCTACAAGCACGAGAGCTGCGGCCAGTGCACCCCGTGCCGCGAAGGGACCGGCTGGATGTGGCGGATGATGGAGCGGCTGCGCGAGGGCGACGCCACCGTCGAGATGATCGACAAGCTCTACGACGTCACCAAGGAGGTCGAGGGCCATACCATCTGCGCGCTCGGGGACGCCGCCGCCTGGCCGATCCAGGGGCTGATCCGACACTTCCGCCCCGAACTCGAGCGACGCATTGCCGAGCGCTCGGCGCGCACGATGCTGGAGGCAGCGGAATGAGCACGACGACGATCATCATCATCGTTGCGGTCATCGCGCTGATCGCGGTGCTAGCGTCGCGCGGCGGTGGACCGCGCGTGACCCAGATCACGCGGACGAGAAAGCGCGAGAGGGACGAAGACGATGCCTAAGGTCACCGTCGACGGCGTCGAGCTCGAGGTCCCGCAGGGCGCGACCGTGCTGCAGGCGTGCGAGCTCGCGGGCAAGGAAATCCCGCGCTTCTGCTATCACGAACGCCTGTCGATCGCCGGCAATTGCCGCATGTGCCTGGTCGAGGTGGCGCCGGGCCCGCCCAAGCCGCAGGCGAGTTGTGCGTTGCCGGCCGCCGACGGCCAGACCATCCGCACCGACACGCCGATGGTCAAAAAGGCGCGCGAAGGGGTGATGGAGTTCCTGCTCATCAACCACCCGCTCGATTGTCCGATCTGCGACCAGGGCGGTGAATGCGACCTCCAGGACCAGGCGATGGCCTACGGCCGCAGCTTCTCGCGCTTCGACGAGAACAAGCGCGCGATCGACGATAAATATATGGGCCCGGTCATCAAGACATCGATGACCCGTTGCATCCAGTGCACGCGCTGCATCCGCTTCTCGGAGGAGGTCGCGGGCGTCGAAGAGATCGGCATGCTCTACCGCGGCGAGGACAGCCAGATCACGACCTATCTGGAGAAGGCAGTGACGTCCGAGCTCGCCGGCAATCTCGCCGACGTCTGTCCGGTGGGTGCGCTTCTCCAGAAGCCGCAGCTGTTCGAGCAGCGGTCGTGGGAGCTTCGCCGCGTGCCCGGCATCGACGTCATGGACGCGGTCGGCTCCAACATCCGCCTCGACGTTCGCCAGCGCCAGGTGATGCGAATCCTGCCGCGCATCAATGAAGACGTGAACGAGGAGTGGATCAGCGACAAGACGCGCCACCATGTCGACGCATTGGTCCGCAACCGGCTCGATCGACCGTGGGTTCGCGATAAGGGCAAGCTCCGCGAAGCCAGCTGGGCCGAGGCGCTCGGCATTTTCGCCGAGCGGCTGAAGGCGGCGGGAAGCAAGGTCGCGGCGATCGCCGGCGACCTGCTCGACGCCGAGACGATGTATGCGGCCAAGAAGCTGCTTGAGGGGCAGGGGAGCAATCTGCTCGAAGGGCGACAGACCGGCCTCACCTACGACTGCACGAGTCTCTCGGCCGTCGCGTTCAATTCGACCATCGCCGGCATCGAGAGTGCCGACGTGGTGCTGCTGCTCGGTTCGAACATCCGCTGGGAAGCGCCGCTGATCGCCACGCGCGTGCGCAAGGTCGCGCGCAAGGGCGGCAAGGTCTACGC
>DATCJM010000205.1:0-7268 GCA_036562805.1 Sphingomicrobium sp. | reverse complement strand
GCCCGGAAAAGCTGCAGGCGGAATATGCGAAAAGCCCGGACTGGCTGAAGAGCCTGATGAACGCGTGGGCGGACGGCCTGAACTATTATCTCGCCACGCACCCAGAGGTGAACCCGCTCGTCATCAAGCATTTCGAGCCGTGGATGGTGATGAGCTTCACCGAAGGCAGCATCGGCGGGGACATCGAGCGCATCGATCTCGACAAACTCCGCGATTTCTATTCGCGCGGCGCGAAACTGGCGGACGCGAGCGGATCGCATGCGTGGATGTCCGATTTCTTCCGCAAGCAGCCGAACGAACCGCAAGGCTCCAACGGAATCGCGATCGCGCCCAAGCTCACCAGCGACGGCGGCTCGCTCCTGCTGATAAACCCGCACACCAGCTTCTACTTCCGCTCCGAGCTCCAGATGTCGAGCGACCAGGGGCTCGACGCTTATGGCGCTGCCACCTGGGGCCAGTTCTTCCTTTACCAGGGCTTCAATCCGCACATCGGCTGGATGCACACGTCGAGCGGCGTCGATAATGTCGACGAGTTTGCCGAGAAGGTCGAACGGCGTGGCAAGGGCTATTGCTATTGGTACGGCCGCACTTGCCGCCCGATGGGCGCCCGCCCGATCACCATCCGCTACCGCACGCCCGACGGGGGCATGACGTCGCGAAGCTTCACCGCGTGGATGACGCACCGGGGCCCGATCGTCGCCTCTGATCACGGCCACTGGGTCGCCTTTTCGATGATGAACCGTCCGGTTCAGGCGCTCCAGCAAAGCTACCTGCGGACCAAGGCGACCGACCTCGCCTCCTTCATGCGCATCTCGGAGCTGAAGGCGAATAGCTCCAACAACACGGTCTTCGCCGACGACAAGGGTGAAATCGCGGTGCTCTCCCCCCAGTTCATGCCGCGCCGCGACAACCGGTTCGACTATACCAAGTCGGTGGACGGCAGCGATCCGGCAACGGACTGGCGCGGGCTGCATGACCCGTCCGAGCTTCCGAATACGATCAGTCCACCCAACGGCTGGGTCTTCAACAGCAACGACTGGCTCTATTCGGCGGCCGGTCCTTTTTCACCCAAGCCGCAGAATTTCCCGGCTTATCTGGACACCGCGGGCGAAAGCTATCGCACGATCCACGCGACCCGCCTGCTGACTCAACCGGGCAAGTGGAGCCTCGAACGCCTCCAGACTGCGGCGTTCGACAGCGCGCAGCCCTCGTTCGAGATCCTGGTCCCGATGCTGGTGACGGCCTGGCAGGGTCTTCCGGCGAGTGATCCGCGCAAGGCGCGCCTGGCGCAACCGGTCGCGGCCCTCGCGAGCTGGGACAAGCGATGGGGAATCGCGTCGGTGCCGAACACGCTCGCGCAATTCTGGGGCGACGAGCTGTCGAAGGCGGCAAGCGCGCGCGATTGGAACGACCACCGCAACTTCTTCCGCCACATGGAAGCGCTTTCGCCCGAAGAGAAAATTGCGACCTTCAACGCCGCGCTCGACCGCCTCCAGCGCGACTTCGGCGGCTGGCGCGTGCCATGGGGCGAGGTCAATCGCTTCCAGCGCATATCCCCGGCGATCGAGGGCGTGTTCGACGACAGCAAGCCCAGCATCCCCGTCGGCTTCACCTCCAATAAATGGGGCTCGCTGGCGTCATTCGGCGCGTCGCAGAAACCGGGCACGAAAAAGTGGTACGGCACCAACGGCAACAGCTTCGTCGCCGTCGTCGAGTTCAAACCGAACGGCGTTCGCGCGCACGCGGTGACCGCCGGCGGGGAAAGCGGCCACCCGCAGTCGCCGCACTTCGCCGACGAGGCGATCCGCTATGCGACCGGCAATTTGCGCGAGGTCTATTTCTATCCCGCCCAGCTCAAGGGACACACCGAGCGCGTCTACCGGCCTGGGGAATAATTCAGAGCCCCGCGAACTTGTCCGTTGCGCGGACGAGCGCGTCGAGGTTGCCCGGCTCGCTGAACAGGTGTCCCGCGTCGGGGATGATGTTGAGCTCGACCTCGGGCCAGGCCTGCTTGAGCTTCCACGCAGCCACAGGAGGCGTGCAGGTGTCGTGGCGACCTTGAACGATCGCGCCGGGAATGCCCTTCAGCCGCGACGCGCCGCGAAGCAGCTGGCCTTCCTCGAGCCAGCCGTGGTTCGCCATATAATGGTTCTCGATCCTCGCCACCGCGACAGCGACGTCGGGGCTCGTGAAATGCTCGATCGTCGACGGGCTCGGAAGCAGAGTAACGATATCGCCCTCCCACTTGCTCCACGCCTGCGCCGCGCGCAGCTGCTCGTCCTTGTCGCTGCTCGTCAGGCGCTTGCGATAGGCCTCGACGAGATCGCCGCGCTCGTTCTCGGGAATGAGCCCGATGAACTCGGCGAACTTGTCCGGATAGACCTGTGACGCGCCGCCGGGCGTGTACATCCAGTCGATCTCATGTTGGTCGAACAGGAAGATCCCGCGGAGCACGAGTTCGGTGACCCGTTCGGGGTAGGTCTCGGCATAAGCGAGCGCGAGGGTCGAGCCCCAGCTTCCGCCGAACACCTGCCATTTGTCGACCTTGCCGACCTCCGTCCGAAGCTTCTCGATGTCGTCGACCAGGTCCCACGTCGTGTTGTGATCGAGCTCGGCATAAGGGGTCGATTTCCCGCAGCCACGCTGATCGAACACCAGAATCTTGTACTTGTCCGGATTGAATTGCCGGCGGTGATCGGGACTCGATCCGCCGCCGGGCCCGCCGTGAAGAAAGACGACCGGCTTGCCGTTCGGATTCCCCGACAGCTCCCAATAAAGCCGATGGCCGTCGCCGACGTCGAGCATTCCGCTCTCATAGGGCTCGATCTCGGGATAGAGCGTGCGGCGGCTGTCCATCGGCATGTCCATCAGAAGCTGAATTCCTCGTAGATGTGCGACACATCGCCGTTCCACTCGCCGTTGTAGCGGGCGAGCAGGCGGTCGGCCGGAGTCATGCCGTTTGCGACGACGTCGCGCAACGGGTCGAGAAATCCACCTTCGTTGTCGCCTGCGCTATTGAGCCTGGCGCGCCGGGTCAGGCCATTCGCGGCGACATCGAGAACCTTGCCGGCAAAGTCGCGCATCGTCTCGCCATCGGGCGTCACTGCGTCGAGCGCGAGCTTCGGGACTTCGTGCCGCAGCTCCTCGCGCTCCTCGATCGTCCAGTGCTTCACCAGCTCCCAGCCGGCATCGAGCGCCTGGTCGTCGTAAAGCAGCCCGACCCACAAAGCAGGCAAACCGCAAATCCTACTCCAGCGGCCGCCGTCGGCGCCGCGCATCTCGAGGAAGCTCTTCAGCCGCACTTCCGGGAAAGCGGTCGACAGATGGTCGGTCCAGTCCGTCAGCCGGGGCTTCTCGCCCGGCAGCTGCGGCAATTTGCCGTCGAGAAAGGCGCGGAAGCTTTCGCCCGCGACGTCGATGTACTTGCCGTCGCGGAAAACGAAATACATCGGCACGTCGAGCGCATAGTCGCAATAGCGCTCGTACCCGAACCCGTCCTCGAACACGAACGGCAGCATGCCTGTGCGGTGAGCGTCGGTGTCCTCCCAGATGTGGCTTCGGAAGCTCTTGTAGCCGTTGGGCTTGCCTTCCGTGAACGGCGAATTGGCAAATAGCGCCGTCGCCACCGGCTGGAGCGCGAGAGCGACACGGAATTTCTTCACCATGTCCGCTTCGGACGAATAATCGAGATTTGTCTGGATCGTGCAGGTCCGAAGCATCATGTCGAGGCCGAGGCTGCCGACCTTGGGCATGTAATTGAGCATTATCGCGTAGCGGCCCTTCGGCATCACGGGCAGGTCGCTGCGCTTCTTGTCGGGCCACATGCCGACGCCGAGAAATCCGAGGCCAAGCCGCTCCCCGACCGTCTTGCACTGGTCGAGATGCCGCGCGGCCTCGCTACAGGTCTGATGGAGGTTTTCGAGCGCGGCGCCCGAAAGCTCGAGCTGCCCTGCCGGCTCCAGGCTGATCGTCCCGTCAGGCCCAGAGAGCGCAATGACATTGCCACCCTCGACGACCGGCTTCCAGCCGAACTCCGTCATTCCTTCGAGGAGATCGCGGATGCCGCCGGGCTCGTCATAGCTCGGTGCGCGGTGATCGGCGGTGCGATAGACGAACTTCTCGTGCTCGGTGCCGATCCGCCAGTCGTCGCGGGACTTCTCGCCTTGTTCGAACTCCGACAGCAAGTCGGCCCTATTCTCGATCGGCCGGGAATAGCTGTCGTCGGTGCGCGTGGTCATGGGTGGCGGCGCTTAGCCGCGCGCAGGCACCCGCGCCAGCGATTCTGACTTATGAGTCAATAAGCGCCCAGTCACCGGCAATCGCCATGAATGCAGATAGTGCCGCAAGCGCCGCCGTTTCAGCGCGCAGGATCCGTGGCCCAAGGGAGATCGGCACAGCGCCCGCGCCGCGAGCGAATGCTCGCTCATCATCGGTAAACCCTCCCTCCGGCCCGACCAGGATGACGACGGGACCTTCCCGAACCGCATTTTTCAGGGGTTCGCCACCGGCCTCGTCGGCGAAGTAGAAATGGCGCGCAGGATCGAGCTCGTCGAGGAAACGCCGGAGCGGCATGGGGTCGCTGATCAGCGGCAACCGCGTCCGTCCGCACTGCTCCGCGGCCTCGATGGCGATGCTTTCCAGGCGATCGAGGCGGACGCGCTCGGCGATCGTTCGCTGGGTGATGACCGGCATCAGCCTCGCGGCACCGAGCTCGGTCGCCTTCTCGACTAGCCAGTCGGTCGGCGTCCTTTTCACCGGCGCGAACGCCAGCCAGACGTCCGGCATGGCCTCAGGCTCGCGCGTCTTGCGCTCGACGACCAGCTTCATGCGCTTCTTGCCGGACTCGCTGATCCGCGCGAGCCACTCGCCGCTGGCGCCGTCGAAGATCAAAAGTTCGGCTCCGACGCCAAGCCGCAGCACATTGCCAAGATAATTCGCTTGCCCCGGATTGAGGTCGACCTCCGCTCCGTCCCCCAATGCATCGCTTACGTATAGGCGCGGGAGGCTCCTCGGCGGCCAGGCAGGTGTGGCGGGCATCGAGCGACCTTAGCGGGACGCCGGACGCGTCGCCATCCGTCAAACTATTATTTAGTTACGACGATTTAATGAATGAATAATATCTCGGTAGTAACGAGATGCACGAAGGTGAACAGAGCGTTCTTCGTCGCTCTCCGCGTGGTCCGCGAGGCTAAGTGCCTCCAACAACCTTCGTACAAAATAGGCCTTGTACATCGGCGCCGTCCTTATTTAGGCGGCCGCATGGCTCGTCGTTGTTTTCCCGTTACAACGCCGCTCCACCAGTTTTGCTCCGCAACTTTTCACTATCTGTCCGAACACCTGTTCCAGAATGGCGCGAGTTGCGGGCCCACGTCGGCCTTGAGCGGCCAGTTCGCGCCTGCCACACCAGCGGCGATGGCCTCTGGTGGCGACATAGTCCCTGACAGCGAACGGCGCGGTTTCATCGGCGCCCTGCCGCCGCGGCTGCGCCCGTTTGCGAGCCTGATGAGGCTCGACCGACCGATCGGCAGCTGGTTGCTTTACTGGCCGTGCGCCTGGGGCGTCGCGCTCGCCGGCGTCGGTGGCCGCTGGGACCTCTTCCTGTGGCTCGCGCTCGGCGCCTTCGCGATGCGCAGCGCTGGCTGCGTCTACAACGACATCGTCGATCGTGAGCTCGACCGACGCGTCGAAAGAACGCGCCTGCGACCGCTCGCCAGCGGCCGCGTGAGCCTCGGTTCCGCATGGATATTGATCGCGCTCCTGTGCCTGATCGGCGTGATCGTCCTGCTCCAGCTCAATCCCGCGGCCGCCACGGTGGCGCTGATCAGCATCGCTCCGGTCGCCGCCTATCCCTTCATGAAGCGGATCACGTGGTGGCCGCAGGCGTGGCTCGGCATCGTGTTCTCCTGGGGCGCCCTGGTCGGTTGGCCGGCGGTGACAGGAAGCCTCGGCTGGACCCCGTTCCTGCTATGGCTCGGAAGCGTCGCCTGGGTCGTCGGTTACGACACGCTCTATGCGATCCAGGATTTGGAAGATGACGCCCTGGTCGGCGTCAAGTCCTCCGCTCGCCGGCTCGGCGACAAGGCGGCGCTCGGCGTCGGCATTTTCTATCTCGTCGCGCTTGGCCTGTGGGCCGCCGCGATCTGGTCCGTTCGGCCCGAATGGCTCGCGCTCCTCGCGCTCGTCCCTGCTGCGCTGCACCTCGCCAATCAGACGCTTCGTGCCGATCCGTCGGACGGCGCGCTGGCGCTTGCGCTGTTCCGATCCAATCGCAGCTGCGGGCTGCTCGTCGGCCTTGCAATGCTGGTCGTCGGGCTTTCAGCGCGTTAGGCGCAGCGCCGATGCAAGCTCCGGAACAAGCGCAAACGATTGCCCAATCCCTGGTGGAGCGCGGAATGGCCGCAGGCGCCACTGCTGCCGATGCCCTGTACGGCGGCGAACTCTCCTCCGGCGTCCAGGTGCGGCTCGGCGAAATTGAAAGCGTCAGCCGCTCGGAAGGTGAGCAGATCGGCCTGCGGCTGTTCGTCGGGCAGCGCTCGGCGACCGTTGCGTCATCGGACCTGTCGGACGATGCTCTCGCCACCTTGGTAGAGCGCTGCCTCGCGATGGCTAGCGAGGCGCCCGAAGATCCTTTCGCCGGCCTGGCTCCGTCGGAGCTGTTGGAACGGCGAGAGCTGCGGTCCCTCGACGCATTCGACCCTGAAGAGCCCGATCCTGCCAGTCTTCGGGCGCGAGCGCTCGAGGCCGAGAAAGCCGCGCTTGCGATTGCGGGCGTCACCAACTCCAACGGGGCGAGCGTCAGCGCTTCCGCATCGACGGTCGCGCTCGCAACCTCGGGCGGCTTCGCCGCCGCCTATCGCACGAGCGCTCACGGCTGCAGCGTCGTAGCCGTTGCCGGCGAAGGCGCATCGATGCAGCGCGATTATGCCGGCCACAGCGCGCGCCACCTAGACGACGTCGAAGATCCTGCCGAGATAGGGCGAAAGGCCGGTGAGCGTGCCATCGCGCGGCTGAACCCCGCCCGCCCGAAGCCCGGGCGCTATCCGGTCGTCTTCGACCAACGCGTCTCTTCGACGTTGCTCGGGCATTTCGCCGGCGCGATCACCGGCTCCTCCATCGCGCGCAAGACAAGCTTCCTGCGCGACAAGCTTGGTCAGTCTGTATTTGCGCCAGGCGTCACCATCGTCGACGACCCGCTCCGGCTGCGCGGCCTGAGGTCACGACCCTTCGACGGCGAAGGTGTGCGCGTCTCCCGCCGCGAACTGGTTTCG
>DATCJM010000171.1:0-3155 GCA_036562805.1 Sphingomicrobium sp. | reverse complement strand
TTTCCGACATTCCGCCAATTCGATCGAAAGGACGTCCAATGCCCTGGTTGTGGCTCATCATCGGCGGGTGCTTCGAGGTCGGATTCACCACCTCGCTCCGGTTCGTCGACGGTTTCCGGAACCTCCCATGGACGCTTGCTTTCCTGGCGTCGGTGGCGGTGAGCATGGGCTTGCTCGAGGTCGCATCGCGATCGATGCCGATGGGGACCGCTTATGCGGTGTGGGGCGGCATCGGTGCAGTCGGCACGGTCATCGTCGGCATCCTTTGGTTCCACGAGCCGGCGAGCACCATGCGCGTGCTCCTCATCCTTGCGATCGTTGCCGCGATCGCGGCGCTCAGACTTACGAACTAAGTTCGTCCATCAGCGCCAGCGCGTCGCCCATTGCCGCCGACGATGCTGTATTGTCGAAGATGCACCATGCTTCCCGGCCCGAATCGAGCGCGCGCTTGAGCTCGTCGGCATAGTCATGCACGCGCTCGCCATAGGGCGAGCGGTACATTTTCGGCGATCCGTGCAGTCGAAAGTAAGCGAGCCCGCTCCACGTGTCGGGCACGGCCGCGGCAGGGCAAGGCGCAGGATCGGCGGCAACCCGCGCAATGTTCAGGCGAGCGAGCATTTCGTCGGCGTCCGGACCGAACCAACTTGGGTGACGCGGCTCGCAAGCGATGCGTCCGGAAGAGCGCGCGATAAGCGCCGTGAAGAATTCGCAAGCGACGGCCGCGTCGAACGCCAGCTTCGGCGGAAGCTGGACCAACAGCACCGCGAGCTTGTTGCCAAGCAGCCGGGCCTGATCGATGAATCTCTCCAGCGGCTCCGCGGGGTCGATTAGCTTTCGCTGGTGGGTGATTTCCTTCGGTACCTTCACCGAGAAACGGAAATTCGCCGGCACGCTATCGCGCCATCGCTCCCACGTTGCAGGCCGGTGCGGCCGATGGAATGAGCTGTTGATCTCGGCGGCGCTGAAGCGCCCTGCGAAACGTTCGAGCGAAGTTCCTTCAGCGGGGAAGCGCCCCGCATATTGCCGCGGAATGCTCCAGCCCGCCGTGCCGATCCTGAACATGTTCACGCGCGCCAAACGCGCGAGGCGTCAGCGCGGTGCAGGCTCCATATATGGCGCAACCTGCGGATCGGCAGTCTCGATCGAGGGATAGAGCTTGGCTGTCGGGAAAGGTCCCCGCGCCTGCTCGTAGGCGTATCCGAGGTCGAGCAGCAGCGCCTCGCTCCATTTCGGTCCCATGAAGCTCAAGCCGACCGGAAGGCCCTTCACCAGACCCATCGGCACCGTCAGGTGCGGGTAGCCCGCGACCGCGGCGAGGTTGCCGGCGCCGCCGCCGCTGAACGAATCGCCGCTCACGGCGTCGATCTTCCACGCGGGTCCGGCGGTCGGTCCGACGAGTGCGACAACATTGTATTTCTTCAGCAGCGCGTCGATGCCGTTGGGTCCGGCCGCCGTGAAGCTCGCCTGCCTCGCTTTCTTGTAGGCCGGATCGCTCAAGCCCTTCGTCTTCAGTGCTTCCTCGAACAACTCCTGCCCGAACAGCGACATTTCCTGCTGTGCATGAGCGTTGTCGAAGGCGATCAGGTCCGCAAGCGTCCGTGACGAGATTGGTGCCGGGCTTCCCTTCAGATACTTGGCCATGTCGGCCTTGAGCTCGGTCATGAGGACGCTGTTCTCGTTGCGGCCAAGGCCCTTCTCGTCGAACTTCTTGATCTCGACCAGCGTAGCGCCCTGCTGCCGCAGGATCGCGAGGGCGGTCTTGAACGCCGGATCGAGTTGCTCGGTCGATGCGAAGCGCATGACGCCGATGCGCTTGCCCTTCAGCGACCCTGCATCGAGATGCGCCGCGTAGTCCGTCTTGTGCTTGTCGGCCTCGCGTGTCGCCGGGTCGGCCGGATCGCTTCCGGCGATGACCGTCAGAAGCTCGGCCGCATGGAGGACGCTGTCGGTCATCGGACCGGCCGTATCCTGGCTGTGGCTGATCGGAACGATGTAGGTGCGGCTCACCAGACCGACCGTCGGCTTCATTCCGACGATGCCGTTGATGGACGACGGGCAGGTGACCGACCCATCGGTCTCCGTGCCAATCGCGAATTCGACCAGGCCGGCTGCCACTGCGGCACCGCTGCCGCTCGAGCTGCCGCACGCATCGCGGTCGAGCGCCCACGGATTGTGAGTTTGGCCGCCGACCGCGCTCCAGCCCGAGATTGAATGGGATGAGCGGATGTTCGCCCATTCGCTGAGATTGGTCTTGCCGACGATGATCGCGCCAGCGGCCTTGAGCCGCGCCACCAAAGGTGCATCGCGATTGGTGAGGTTCGCCGCAAGCGCTAGGCTGCCGGCAGTCGTCGGCAGAGGGCCGGCGCTTTCGATATTGTCCTTGATCAGCACCGGCTGGCCGGCAAGCGGTCCTCGCTTCTTTCCGGCGTCAACTGCCTTGGCCTGGTCCATCGCGGTGGGGTCGACTGCAATCACTGCGTGGAGCTGCGGATCGATCCTCGCAATGCGGTCGAGGGCGGCCTGGACATTCTGTTGCGCCGGTCCCGCGGGCTGTGCCGAAGCGACAGCTGCGAACGTCACCGCGGCCGATGCGACAATCAATTTACGCATGCACTCCCCCTCCTTCCAAAAACTCAACGAGGCGCGAGCAGCGCGTCGAGCGTACCCGGACCCTTTCCGACCTTCTGAAGCCGCGGATAGCGCAAGCCACCGTGCCAATCGAGCGTCACGGTCTTGTAGACGTCGCCATCGTGAACGAGCAGCTGCGGCGATGGACCGCCGTTGGCGGCGTCCTTGATCGCCTGCTTGATCGCATCGCCGTCGAACTTGCGGCCGTTCACCGCGAGGATCTCCGACCCGATCGTCAGGCCCGCATTGAACGCAGCGCTGTCCCACAGCACGCTTCCAACCTTGCCGTCATTGCCGACAGTGAACCCGCCCGAATAAGTCAGGTCGTTGTTCTTGCCCTGCTTCTCGGCGCTCTTGGTCCACTTGGTCGGCTCGTCCGTGAAGATGAGCTGGTATCCGCCCTGGGTGATTCCCTCGAGCGGCGCTTGCGGCGCAAGGTCGTAAACGCGGCGCTGCAGATAGCCGCGCCAGTCGTACGGCTGGACCCTGTTGAGCGTCGCAACGATGTCGTCGAGATTGTAGGCGAG
>DATCJM010000165.1:0-1933 GCA_036562805.1 Sphingomicrobium sp. | reverse complement strand
GTCGAACAGAGCGCGCGCTTGGGTCGACTTACCAACCCCTTCGCCGCCTTCGAGCGTAATGAATTTCCCGCGCACCGCCTCTTACTAGCCCAGCGCAGTCATTGGTCCAGCACGCCGGCTCAGATGAGCTGCTTGAGCCCGAGCCAGATGCGCCCGAAGAAGCCGGCGCGCCCGACGTCGTCAGCGGCGACCAGCGGCACCACCTGCGGCGGCGTATCCCCGGTTGTGATCACCAGCTGCGCAATCTCCTGGCCCTTGGCGATCGGTGCCATCAGGGGTCCCTCGTAGCGGATCTTCATGCTGGTTGCGCCGCTCGCCAGCCCTGCGGGAACGGTGACTGCCAGATCGCGCGGCGCGACGAGCGCCACGTCGCTCGAGCTTCCCATCTGGACCTGCGCGGTGCCGACCTTGGCGCCCGACTTGAAGAGCGGCTTGTCGGCCCACGCGCCGAAGCCCCACTGGATCAGCCGCGTCGATTCCTGGACGCGCTGGTTCCAGCTGTCCATGCCGGCAAGCACTTCGATCAGCCGCCGCCCATTTTCGTCTGCCGAGCCGGTGAAGCCATAGCCCGCTTCGTCGGTGTGGCCGGTCTTGAGTCCGTCGGCGCCGGGCACGTGGCCAAGGATTGGGTTGCGGTTGTCCTGGGTGATGTCCTTGCCCGCGCCTAGCGTCTTTCCCCAGGTGAAATTGGGGAGCGAATAATATTTCTTGTACAGCGTCGGATGGTGCTCGATCGTCGCCTTCGCGATCGTCGCGAGGTCGCGCGCGGTGACGTAGGTCACGCCATTGTCCGGCCAGCCGTTCGCCGTCCCGAAGTGGCTGTTGTTCACGCCGATCTTCTTCGCCAGCGCGTTCATCTGGTCGGTGAAGGCCTGCTCGGTCCCCGCGATGCACTCCGACAGCACAACCGCAGCATCATTGCCGGAGAGGGTCACGATCCCCTTGATGAGATTGTCGACGCTGACCTGCTCGTTGGGGCTGAGGAACATGGTCGAGCCCTGCGAATGCCATTTCTGCCACGTTTCCGGCCGAACGGTGCACATCTTGTTCGGCGACAGCTGGCCCTTGTCGATCAGCTCGAAGGCGACCTCGGTCGTCATCATCTTGGCCATCGATGCCGGGGGCATGTGGACGTCCGGGTTCTTGGCGTAGAGCACCGCCCCCGAATTGACGTCGTAGAGGTAGGCGACCTTCGCGGGCGTATCGAATTGCGGTGCGGCGGCGGGCGCTGCAGCGGCGAAGAGGACGGAAGCGGCAGTGGCGAGGATGATGGTGCGCGGCATCGAACTGTTCGGGACCCCCGATTCAGGATGGTGAGGCCGACTGTCTACCGCCGCGCAATCGCGTCCGCCAGAACTCCGACCGAAATCGCGTAGAAATTCGAACAATTGTAATCGAGGATCGCGCGGTAGTTGGTGGTCAGCAGGTACGCCGTGGCGTTCGGACCGTCGGGCTCGATCAGCGCAGCCTCTTCATTGTCCGCCAGCGAGCGCCCGAGCGGCGTGACGCCCAGGGCCCGCCACTCGCGCATCGTCAGCCAGCGGCTCATCCGCCGGTACACCTGCGGACAGCGCGGCGGCGTGATCCGCGACACGATCGCATAGCGATTGAGATTGGGCGGCGTGCGGACCGGGATCCCCCACGGCACGTTCGGCTTCCATCCCGCGTCGCGCATATAGGCGGCGATGGACGCCAGGCCGTCGAGCTCGTTCGTCCAGATGTCCGAATAACCGTCGCCGTCGCCATCGGCGCGCAGGCGGAGGACGACGGACGGCATGAATTGCGGATAGCCGGTGGCGCCGGCCCAGCTGCCTTTCAAGCGCCAGCGCGGCACGCCCTGGTCGATCAGCTTGAGCGCGGAGATGAATTCGTTCTCGAAGAACTCGCGCCGACGGCCGTAATAGCCCAGGCTGCCGAGCGCCTGCAGCAGGTC
>DATCJM010000127.1:0-4788 GCA_036562805.1 Sphingomicrobium sp. | reverse complement strand
GCCTCTGGCATGGAGGCCGATTAGCGAATGCTAGGCCTCGCGTCCCGCCCAATAATCGAACGCCTGCTTCTGCACCTTGCGGATCAG
This sequence comes from Sphingomicrobium sp., assembly GCA_036562805.1. GTDB lineage: Bacteria > Pseudomonadota > Alphaproteobacteria > Sphingomonadales > Sphingomonadaceae > Sphingomicrobium. The sequence continues at coordinate 4,701 of DATCJM010000127.1, read as the reverse complement.
CTTCGCCGCCTTCGGGCCTTCCCAGAGCCCGGAATAAGCGTGTTTCTTCGCCCCGGCGACCCACCAGCCCTGGCCCGGCAGCCCGTCGGATTGCCGTACCACGAGCACCGCAAGCTCCGGCTCGCCGCGCTCTTGCGCCTCATCATCGACGTACGTCAGCACCTTGCACAGCTGGCGCATCTTCGGCCGGGTGAAATGATGGCCGAGCAGTTCGAGTACTTCGGCATAACTGATCGCCTGGCCCGCCTGCGCCGATGCGATCAGGATCGCCCGCACTTCTTGCGGGTCGGCAAGCAGACCGGCCTCGGTCACTGCGGCTGGGCGCTGAAATCCACCGGAGTCAGCTCGAACACTTCGAGCTTGGCATCGCCTTGCGGCCACGGGATCACCAGCCGCCAGCGGAACGCGCCGATCCGATCGAACACGCCCGCCATGTTGCGCTTGGGATCGTCCCCATAGGCCAGCGGCTGTTCCTCGTCGGCAAGTGCGAGGCTGCCGAGGAAGATCATCCGGTTGGGGTCGTCGTCGTCCCACAGGCGGCCGGACGGCCGCTGGCTTCCCGTCTGCTTGACGATGGTGAGCTGATCGCCCTCCACCTCGACATAGCAGAAGAACGGCTTGAACGCGTCGAACGCCTTGCCCTTCGGCGTTGCCTTGCCGAGCGCAATCATTCGGCAATTGTAGCTTCCGGGGGTCGGCGCGGGCCGCGGAAGGCCCGTGCGGGGGAGCAGCAGCTTACCTTCGCGGCTTACTTCACCGCCGTTGCTTTTCTTGGCTTCGGCTAGCGCTTCCTGCCATGCAAGCCCGAGCCGAGACAGGCGGTCCTGGTCCGCAGCCGTCGCGACGGCTTTCCATGCTTCGGACTTGAGCGGCGGGCCGACCTCGACCGACGGATGCACGCCCGGCGGCAGGTTCGGCTTGGTCGCGCAGCCGCCAAGCAGCGCGAGCGCGAGCAGCGCTCCAGCGCACGACAGCTGGCTTCCCCTCCTGTTCATGGAAATCATTGCCCTCCGTTGCTCCCGGAAGCCTAACTGACAGCCGCCCGCGCCGGTTTCAACAAACGCGCCGTTCATCACGACCTTTCACCCACGGCTGGCGGCAGGTAGGTGAGCCGCTGATGAATGCTCCCCCGCGCCCCCATAATCGAACAGCGCTGGCCCGCTTCGACAATCATCCCCGCGCCGGCTTCGCTGCCGGTCTTGCCGCTTACGGCCTGTGGGGCGTGCTGCCCATCTACTTTGAGGCCATCCGTGCCGTGCCGGCGGTCGACATCGTCGCTCACCGCATCCTGTGGTCGCTGCCGTTCCTCGCTTTGTTGCTTACAATCGGCGGATGGTGGCCGAAGGTGCGAGCTGCTGCAGCGCGCCCGGCGACCCTTGGAATGCTCCTCGTCACCGCAATCCTGATCGGCGCCAACTGGCTGCTTTACGTCTCTGCGGTCACCAGCAACCACATCCTCGCGGCGAGCTTCGCTTATTATCTCAATCCGCTGGCAAACGTGCTGCTCGGCCGCTTCGTGCTGCGCGAGAAATTGAGCCGCTTGCAATGGACGGCCGTGGCCATCGCGGCGGTTGGAATCGTCGTTCTCGCTGGCGGTGCACTCGACCAGCTGTGGATGAGCCTGGCGATGTGCGTCACCTTCGCGCTCTATGGCCTGCTGCGGAAGATCGTTCCGGCGGATGCGCTCACCGGCCTTGCGATCGAGACCGCACTGCTTTTCCCGTTCGCGATCGCGTGGCTCGGATGGATGGCGCTCGCCGGGCAACCCGTGTTCGGCACCAGCACGCGCGATACCGGGCTGTTGGTGCTGGCCGGCGTCGTATCGACAACGCCACTACTGCTCTTCACCGCGGCGGCCAGGCGCCTCGCTTACTCGACGCTCGGGATGCTTCAGTTCCTGACGCCGACGCTCCAGTTCCTGATCGCGGTATTGCTCTACAGGGAGCCCGTGACGAGGGCGCACATGATCGCATTCCCGGCGATCTGGGCCGCAGTCCTTCTTTATGTCGTGGCGATCCTTCGCGCGCCGCGTCTCCCCCAGCCGCCCGAGTAATGGTAGAGGTCGGCCGATGTTCAACCTCGTCTCGCTGATCATCGGCTTCGTCGCGCTCATCTGCGCTCTCATTGCGTTCATCCCGCTGCTCGGCTGGGCGAACTGGCTGATCATCCCGCTGGCGATCATCGGCGCCGCGATCGGCATGATCTCGCGCGGCACGGCGGGGCGCAATCTCAACCTCTTCGTGATCCTGATCGGCGTCATCCGTCTCGCCTTGGGCGGAGGAATCCTTTGAGCACCGATCCGAGGATCGATGCCTACATCGCCAAATCCGCGCCATTCGCGCAGGCGATCCTCGAAAAGGTCCGTGCGCGCGTGCATGCGGTGCTCCCCGACGTCGAGGAAACGATGAAGTGGAGCATGCCGGCGTACACGCTGGACGGGAAAATCATCGTCATGACGCCCGCATTCAAAGCGCATGCGGCGCTCAACTTCTGGCGCGGGCAGGAAATTGGCGACGGCCAGTCGAAGGCCGACGCGATGGGGCAGTTCGGCAAGCTTGCCTCGGTCGACGAACTGCCGTCCGACGCCGAGCTCGACTCACTGATCCGCGAAGCCGCCGCGCTCGCGAAGACGGCGCCCGCGCCGCGCAAGCCCAAGCACGAGCCCAAGCCCGCGCCGCAGCTCCATCCGGAATTCGCAGCCGCCCTGGCGAAGGCGCCCCAGGCCAAGGCAACGCTCGACGCCTTCCCGCCCTCGGCACAGCGCGACTATTTCGAATGGATCACGGAAGCCAAGCAGGACGCCACGCGCCAAAAGCGGATCGCCACTGCCGTCGAATGGCTAGGCGAAGGCAAGCGCCGGCACTGGAAGTATCAAAACTGCTGATCCTCCCTGCGAGCGCAGCTCGTGGGGAGGGGAACCATTGAACGCAGATTCAATGGTGGAGGGGTCTTCCGCCATAAGAGCACCCTCCACCGCCTTTCGGCGGTCCCCCTCCCCTGCAAATGCAGGGGAGGATATTTATCTCGTCATCCTGAGCGCCGGGCCGAAGCGCGTCTGCTCTTCACCCTCGCTCGTGAAACCGCAACTTTCGTAGAAGCGCCGCGCACGCGGGTTTGCGATGACCTTCAGCGACAGTCCCTTTTTGCGCGCCTCGTGCGTCGCGGCGTCGACCAGGGTTCGGCCGATGCCGTGGCCCCACAGGTCGGGCTCGACGAAGAGCCCGTCGAGCTCGCCTCCGACAACCGCTGCGAAGCCGGCGATTTCGCCAGCAATCTCGGCGACGATCACCTGTTCGTTCGCGATCTGGCCTGCGGGCAGATAGATGGCGTCGGGGTGCAGGATCAGCTGGTCGCGATATTCCGGCAGCTCCAGCGACGCACGCCGTTGCAGCTCCTCCAGCTGCTCATGTTCCTCCGGCCGGGCGAGCCGCAGCGTCAGGCTGTCAGCGTGATTTGACATAGGTCCCCGGCGCGTCCTCGATCGCCTTCAGCTTACCCTTCCCGGGCACCCGTGCTCCGCTCGCCTTCACGGTCTCGGCGTCCTGCTTCTTCAGCCAGTCGAGCCAGTCGGGCCACCAGCTGCCCTTGCGCTCGGTCGCGCCCTCGATGAACGATTCGAGCGTGTCGCAGGTCTTGTCGTTGACCCAATATTGGTACTTCTCCGCCGCCGGCGGGTTCACGACGCCCGCGATATGGCCGGATCCGGCGAGCACGAAGCGCTTGTCACCCGCGAAATGATTCATGATCTTCCACACGCTTTGCGGCGGTGAGATGTGGTCCTCGCGGCCGGCCTGGACATAGGTCGGCGTCTTCACCTGGTCGATGTCGACCGGCGTGCCGGCGACGGCGATGCCGCCCTTCTGCGCCAGCTTGTTCCCCTTGTAGAGGTCCTCGAGATAGGCGCGGTGCCACCCTGCCGGCAGGTTCGTCGTGTCGCTGTTCCAATAGAGCAGGTCGAACGGTGGCGGCTCTTCGCCGAGCAGGTAGTTGTTGACCACATAGTTCCAGATAAGGTCGCGGCCGCGCAGCAGGTTGAAGGTCGCCGCCATGTAGCGGCCGTCGAGAAAGCCTTTTTCCGCCGTCAGTTGGTCGAGCAGGCCCATCGTCTCGCGCCCGGTGAACAGCTTGAGGTCACCCGCTTCGGTGAAGTCGACCTGCGCCGTCAGGAAGGTCGCGGACTTCACCTTCTCCGCTTCATCCTTGGCCCGCAGATAAGCCAGTGTCGCCGCGAGCGTCGTCCCCGCCACGCAATAGCCGATTGCGTGCACGCTTTTGACGCCGAGCAGGTCGCGAACGGTCTCGATCGCGTCGATTTGCCCTTTCAGCACAAAATCCTCGAGCGTCGCGTCGGCGATGCTCTCGTCCGCCGATTTCCAGCTGACCATGAACAGGCTGATGCCATTGTCGACGCACCATTTGACGAAGCTTTTCTCTGGGCTGAGGTCGAGGATGTAGAAGCGGTTGATCCACGGCGGGAAGATCACGACGGGCGTCTTCAGCACCTCGTCGGTCGTCGGCGTATACTGGATCAGCTGGTAGAGCGGTGTCTGCTTGACCACTTTCCCCGGCGTCGTCGCGAGGTTGCGTCCGACCTCGAACACGCCCGGCTTGGTCTGCGTGAGCTGCCCGGCGGCGATGTCCTTCAGCATGTTGGCGAGGCCCTTGAGGAGGTTCTCGCCGCGGGTCTCCATCGTCCGCTTC
>DATCJM010000254.1:0-4864 GCA_036562805.1 Sphingomicrobium sp. | reverse complement strand
TTGTCGCGCACGGCCTGGCCGAAAATCGTGAACATGCGCTCGACCTGCCAGGCGAGATGCTGGACGTTGCCCGGGTAGAGCGTGACCTCGCGAGCGCCATTGTCGTAGCTGACGCCGGCCGCATCGAGCGGGCGCAGGCGAACCTTGTACGAGCGATAGGGCTGGAGGAAGAGCGGCAGGCGCTGCCCGCCCGTGACGCGCCCGCGCGGCTGGCCGTTGACCAGCACTTCGAACGCGTAATCGGCGGGGCCCGCAACCGTGACGACGAGCGCGCTTTCGTTGAGATCGCGGCCGCCGAGGACGACGTCCCTGGGATCGACGGCAAGGCCGGTCTGAAGAGTCACGCCGTATTCGGTGCTGCCCCTGCCGCCGAAGCCGTGGAGCATGTCGGCGCGCGCGCTCCCGAAGCGGGTGTAGGCATAGCCGCCGACATGGCCGATGGTCGTATCCAGGCTGCGGTCGACACCGCCGCCGAGCGAGACCTGCGTGCGGTCGTCGCCCTGATAGGAATATTGCGCCGAGAGCGTGCCGGTGGGACGCGAACGGGAATCGCCGGCGGAATCGCGGTTCGACAGGCTGGAATAGCCGGTGCCGTTGATGACCGAGAGCCGGCCGCGGGTCGACAGCAGGCGGAACCCGATGAAGCTTGCGCTGGTCGTGCGGGTGCGCTGGGCATTGGCCTCGATCGCGAGCTGGAGCCCGAAGCGGTTGATCACCGGCCAGTCGAGCTGGGGCCCGATCGAATAATCGGACGCGAACCCCTTGTCCTTGCGGAAGGAGCCGATGACCGAGAGCGAAGCCGTGCCGAGCCGATAGCCGATGCTTCCGCTAGCCTGGGTGAAGGTGCCGCCAAGCTGGGCGAAGGTCGGCGCCGAATTGTCGAAGCCGGTGATCGGCGACGGCACGGGGATGAGCGGGCGGCCATTGGCGCTGGTGATGTGCCTGAGGTCGAAGTTGAGGTTGAGCCCTGCGATGTTCGCCGACTGCACCTGAACCAGCTCGCCATGATCGCCGGCCGCCGACGCGAGCAGCGCGGCGCGGAGCCTGACGCCCGGCGAGAGGAACCAGCCGCCGATTTCCGCCATCGCCTTCTTCTGCGTGCCGATGATCGATGCATCGACGGCGAAGGCGGTGCTCAGCCGGCGCGCGGTGCCGAGCTGGTAGTAGAAAGTGCTGGAAAGGCTGATCGGCGCATGCGGGCGCGTGTTCGCGAGCATGCCCGCATAAGCGAAATAGAGCGGCTGGTGAATCGGCGCGATCTGCGCGTTGCGCACGAAGAAGCGCCGCTCTTCACGCACCGCCCCTCCCGCTTCGTGGATGCGCAGGACCAGCGCGTAGGAACCGTCCGGCAGTCCCGAAGTGTCGAGGACGTTGTTGCCCGCATCGTAGGCGCGCGAGCCGACGAGGCGGCCATCAACGATCATGTCGACCTGGGCCGGCTGCGCCAGGAAAAGCACGAGCGGCGTGCCTTCGAGATTGTCGCGGTCGAGCCGGGTGTCGAACTGGGTGCCCATGCCGAGCCCGACGATCCGCCGCTGGCCGATCAGGTCGAGTCCCGGCGCCCAGAACAGCCCGCCCGAATAGCGCATGTCGGGCCGGTCGACCTCCGCCACCAGATCGTCGAAGACGAAGCCGAACCGGGATGCAAAGGAGCTGTCGCTGCGGATGCGGGCATTGTGGAAGCCGACGATGGTCCGGTTCTGGAAATTGTAGGTGGTGGTCCCGCCGCTCGAACCGGACAAGGCGACGCCAGCCGAGCTGGTCAGCGACACCGGCGCCTGCGGAGTCGGAAGATAGACCTGCCGGTCGAGCGGAATCGCGCGCAGCATCGAGGGCGCAGCGAACAGGTCGACGCGAAAATGATCCTCGTCGAAGATGATCCCGGCGATCGTCGGGACAAGCTCCCCGCAATGGTCGCGCTTGCGCTCGCCGCAGAGGAGCTCGCTATGGGTCGGCATCTCGCCGGTAAAGGCCACGGCGAGCGCGGCAGGGTCGATGGCGTTCGGCACCAGCGCCGCGACCTTCGCGGGATCGTCGAAATGAAGCGAGCCGGGAGACACGACGGCGGCCGCCTCGCCCACTTTCTCGCCACCGAAATAGACGTCGGCGACGAGCGCGCGCGCGCGCGTCAGGCCGTCGAAGCCCGACGGCGCGTCTACCGTTTCGATGGTTGCCGAATTGCTATTGGCAGCGGCGGCAAGGGCCACCGCGGCCTGGGCGACCATCGCCAGCGCGAACAGCGCGGCGCGAAATGATCGCCGGCCCACCGCCCGTCACTCCGGCGCGATCAGCAAGGTGAGCTGGCCGGTATAGCTTCCGGGCACGGCGCCGGAGAGCGCGGCGGCGCGCAGGATCACGACCAGGCTGGCCGACGCGTTCGGCCCCGAGTTGCAGGTCTGCTGCGTCGCCGAGCTGACGAGGCCGGTCAGCGGCGTCCCCGAGGTGAGCTGGGTTCCGGTGAGCTGGCCCGCCTGCGTATTCCACTGGACCTCGTAGGAGATCTTGTTGCCGCCCGAGCGCAGATCGAACGCACCGCCCGAACCCGAGCCGGTCGCGGTGACGTTGTAACCGCTCGTCGGCGAAGCGGAGAAGACGCAGACATCCTCTTCCTGGCTCGCATCCGAAGACAGATCGGTGATCGTGTTGAAGGCCAGGTCGACGAGGCCGGTAATGCGCACGTCGGGAGACTTGGCGGCCACCGGCGAGGCGAGCGACGTCAGCAATGCGCCGCATGCGAGCGCAAGCCATGCCGGGCGGCGCGCGCACGGCATTTCGCCGCCACCGCCCGAGCTACGGGCGGCAGCCGATCCAGCGAGATCCACCGCCGAATCGCCTTACTGAGGCGAAACGACCAGGGTGAGCGTGCCCGTGTAAGCCGTCGCGCTTCCGACCGCCGCCTGCATCTGCGCAGTGGTGAAGCCGACGATCAGGCTGGCCGTCGTCGCCGCACCCGAAGCGCAGGTCGGGCTGGTCGCGGTCGACGTGAAGCCGGTCGCCGCCGAGCCGGCGGTCAGCGTCGTGCCGGTCGTCGCGCCGGTCGTGCCGGCCCACTGGACGCCGTAAGCCACAGTCGACGTGCCGTTGCTGAGCGTGAACGCACTGCTGGCTCCGCTTCCCGTTGCCGTGATGCTGTAACCCTTGGTCGCGGTGTTGCTCCACACGCAAGGATTTTCAGTCAGCTGAGACGCCGTCGTCGGATCGAGCGTGCCGAACGCAAGGTCGCCGAGCTTGGTGATCTGGACGCTGGCCGGGATGGTGGCGGTGATGCCAATCTGTCCCGTCGACGTCCCGCCAAGCGAACCCTGCGTTGGTGTTGCCGCAAATGCCGGCGAGCCGGCCAATGTTAATGCACAAGCGCCCGCGACGAGCGCGGGCTTATGGTTCCACAACCTCATTGATGCCCCCGAGCTAATCTCATTCATCCACAATGGACGAATCTCGATTGGGAGACATCTAAGTATATCTCGTTAAAAAATAGTCAATTCCGAGTTTCGCTAACTAATGATAGCTGATGTGGTGAAGACACAGTTAACTTTGGATATGATTCAAGTAATACCGATAGTAATTCAACGGGTTATTCTTGTTATTACTTTCGTTAATTAGCTTGTGCGTACGATATAACGCGGGTTAACAGACCGTCGGGTTGCCGACGCAGGGTGGCTGGACGCGCGGGGCGCGGAACGCGCGCTTGGGGATCGCGCCTGATAGGCATTTCCCTATTGCAACGTAGGAACAGATAGGAAACAATGCATCGTAGCTCGGAGTCGGATCCCCATGATCGTCGTCAATCCCCCATTGCTGATCGCGCTTGCCGCGCTGATCAGCAGCCTGTCCGCATTGATCTGGTCGCTGAGGCGCAAGGCCTAGGCTTGGGTGAACCGGCGTCAATTCGCCGCATCCGCCAAAGAAATGCCTCCCCCACGAGGCACGGATCGGCTAGTCAGGCGAAGTGATTCCTCGGGCTTAACAGGGGCATAGGCCAATGCAGCGGGTGGGTTTGCTGATCGGTGCGGCGGCGATTGGCTGGGGCGCTCCGCTCCAGCCGCAGGACGATGTGGCACCGACTCCGGTCGTGCATTCGGCGGTCGCGCCGGCGCCCGCCCCCGTCGCAGACAGCAATGTCGCGCCTTTCTATGCGGCGCGGTCCGGGGCACCAATCTGGCTGCGTGACGCCGACAGCCGCGCGGCTGCAGCAAAGCTGGTCGAGATCCTCAAGCGCGCGCCGATCGACGGGCTTGCAGACGGGCCCGCCCTCGCCTCCTCGGTCGAGACTGCGCTCGCGAGCGGGACGCCGGACGACGACCAGATCATCTCGACCGCCTGGGTCCGCTACGCGCAGGCGCTGCGGCGGCCGGTGAACGGGGTCAGCTTCGGCGATCCGACGCTGCAGCTGGCGCCGCCGTCGGCCAATGCGATCCTGGGCGAGCTCACGGCAGCGCCCTCGCTCGCCAATTATCTCGATGCGGTGTCGGCCGTGAACCCGATCTACGCGGCGCTTCGGCAGGACGCGATCGCGGCGGGAGAGGAGGACGATCCGCACGTCCGGGCGACGCTCGACCGGCTTCGGCTGGTTCCCGCCAAGGGCCACGCGATCCTCGTCGATGCCGCCAATGCGCAGCTGATGATGCTCGAGAACGGCGAAGTCGTCGACACCATGAAGGTGATCGTCGGCAAGCCCGATTTCGCGACGCCGCTGCTGGCGGGCAAGATCTGGTACGTGACCTTCAATCCTTATTGGCACATCCCGGCCGACGTGGCGAAGCGCAAGGTCGCTCCGATCGTCTTAAAGCGCGGCGTCAACTATTTGAAATTGGCCCGATATCAAACGGTGGAAGCATTCGGCGGCGACAAGGAAGAGCCGATC